>NZ_JBISAI010000021.1:0-21577 GCF_044391605.1 Kitasatospora sp. NPDC018619 | reverse complement strand
CGGGGGGGGGGCGCCGCCGCCGCGGGGGGGGGGCCCGGGCGGCGGCGGGGGGGGGGGGGGGGGGGGGGGCCCCCGGGGGCCGCCGGGGGCCCCCCCCCCACTCCGGGTACTTCCCCGGACGGAGCCTAGCTCCCGGCGGAACGGAATGCCAGGGGCACGATTGAGTCAAGGCGAGGAAAAGACAGCTCAAACCACTTCCATAGCAGGGGTATTGGACGGAGTTATCGCGGGTTGGCATCATCCGCGCGCCCACCGGGTTGCCCGAAGCTCTGGGGACACCACCCGTTGACCAGGTGTCCCCCCGGGCCGGCCCCCAACCGGCCACGGCACCTCAGGAACCGGAGCCCCCACATGAAGCGATCCGTGCTGTCCGCCACCCTCGGCCTCGCCCTCGCGGCCGGCCTCGCGGTGCTGCCCACCACTGCCGCCGCCGCGGCACCGGCCGCCCCGGCCGTGCAGGGCTACACCGCCTCGACGTACGCCGGCTCGGCCGCGGAGGCCGCGAACAACCAGGCCTTCTTCCAGGCCGTGATGGCCTCCGCCAAGGCCAAGCAGGCCGCCAACCCGGGCCTGGCGACCGTCACCGTCACCTATGACGCCAGTTCGGCCCCGTCCTTCCGCAACCAGATATCCCAGGCCGCGCAGATCTGGAACGGTTCGGTCACCAACGTCAAGCTGCAGTCCGGTTCGGCCGCCGACTTCCGCTACTACGAGGGCAACGACAGCCGCGGCTCCTACGCCAGCACCGACGGCCACGGGCGCGGCTACGTCTTCCTCGACTACCAGCAGAACCAGCAGTACAGCTCGGTGCGCGTGGTGGCCCACGAGACCGGCCACGTGCTCGGCCTGCCGGACCACTACTCCGGCCCGTGCAGCGAGCTGATGTCGGGTGGCGGGCCCGGCACGTCCTGCACCAACCCGTACCCGAACAGCACCGAGCGCAGCCGGGTCAACTCGCTCTGGGCGCGCGGCTGACCCTCGGGCCCGCCGGGTCGGCCCCGCCCGACCCGTCCGACCCGTCCGAGCGGTGATCCCCGGACCGGCCGCCCCGTCGCGGCCGGTCCGGGGCGTCGCCGGTTCCGGGCACCCACCGGTCCCGCGTACCCACCGGTTCCGGACCACTCACCGGTTCCGGACGTCGCCGGTCAGGGGCCCCGTCGCTCCCGGGCGTTGTCGGTGCCGCGTGCGAGCATGCGGCCGAGACCCGTACACCCCGACCGCCTGGAGCCACCGCCATGCCCCGATCCGCCCCCGACCGGCTCGCCGACCTCCCGTACGCCGAACTGCTGCGCCCGCACACCGGGCCGCTGCGCAGCGACGAGCGGTACGACACCGCGCACTTCGACGGCGGCGAGCACACCGACGAGTCGGGTGCCGGGGCGGCCTTCCTGGAGTGCGCCTTCACCGGTGTCGCCCTCAGCGGGGTCAAGCTGCGCCAGGCCCGGTTCAACGAGGTCTGGGTGCAGGCCGGGCGCTGGGTCGCCTGTGACCTGAGCGACTCCGAGTGGCAGGACAGCTCCTTCGTCGGCGGGGTGCTGGCCGGGGTCGCCGGGTACGGCTCGGCGCTGCGCCGGGTGGTCTTCCGGGGCTGCAAGCTGGAGGCGGTCAACCTGCGCTCGGCCGTCCTGCGGGACGTCGTCTTCGAGGACTGCCTGCTGCGCGACGTGGACTTCGGCGAGGCCCGGCTGACCAGCGTGTCCTTCCCCGGTTCCACCCTGGAGGAGGTCCGGCTGCGCGGTGCGACGCTGAACCGGACCGACCTGCGGGGCGCCGTCCGGCTCGGTCTGGCCGACGGCCACCAGGGGTTGCGCGGCGCCGTCATCAGCTCCACCCAACTGCTGGAGCTGGCACCCCAGTTCGCCCACGCGCTGGGGATCGAGGTCAAGGACCGCTGAGCACCCCGGCCGGGCACGTCGGCCCCTTCGTCCGTTCAGCCCGGCGTCGTTCGGTGACCACCGGGCGAACAGTCCGCCAAACCTGTCGCCGGTACCTGGTGGGCCGGCTCGACCGCGGTGGAGACTTCTCCGCGATCGATGGCCCCCACTTGTGTACACAACATCGCCAGCGAAGGGACGGACCGGGCTGATGGCCGAGTTGAGTCGTAGGAAGTTCGTCACGCTCTCCGGTGCCGCCGCGGCAGGCCTCGCCGTGGCGGGCGCCGGCGCCGCGGGTGCCGCCCAGGAGGCCGGGGCCGTCCCCGCGGCCACCGCCGCGCCCGGCACCACCGGCACCATCGCCGACGCCCGGCACGTGGTCGTCCTGATGCAGGAGAACCGCAGCTTCGACCACTACTTCGGCATGCTGCGCGGCGTGCGCGGGTTCGCCGACCGCACCGCCGTCCAGATCGCCGGGGGCTACAGCGTCTTCAACCAGCCCAACGGCCTGCTCGCCCGCCAGTACCCGTGGCAGTTCAGCCAGACCAAGCCGGCCGGCGGAGCGGACCCGGCGCGCCTCGCCCAGTGCAACGGGGACCTCTCCCACGGGTGGAGCGACCAGCACAAGGCCTGGAACGGCGGGAAGATGGACTCCTGGGTCGCCGCCAAGGGCAACGTCCGCACCCTGGGCTTCCTCACCCGCCAGGACATCCCGTTCCACTACGCGCTGGCCGAGAACTGGACGGTCTGCGACGCCTACCACTGCTCCGTGCTGAGCGCGACCGGCCCCAACCGCACCTACCACTGGTCCGGCCAGATCGACCCGTCCGGCGCCGCGGGCGGCCCGGCCTACGACGGCGGTGACGAGAAGGGCCTGCGCTGGCAGACCTTCGCCGAGGCGCTGGAGGGCGCCGGCGTCAGCTGGAAGGTCTACCAGAACGCCGCCGACAACTACGGCGACAACGCGTTGGCGTACTTCAGCCAGTTCTCCGGAGCCCCGGCCGGCAGCCCGCTCGCGGTCAAGGGCATGGGCTCGGTGCCCAAGGCCACCGGCCGGACACCGGACGACATCGCCGCCGCGATCAGGGCCGACGTACTGGCCGGGACGCTGCCGCAGGTCTCCTGGATCGTCCCCGACCAGGCCTCCTCCGAGCACCCGTACGCCACCCCGGCGGACGGCGCGCACTTCGTCCACATGGTGATCGACGCGCTCAACGCGGACCCGGACGTCTTCAACTCCACCGTCCTGTTCGTCAACTACGACGAGAACGACGGCTTCTTCGACCACGTCCCGCCGCCGGTCGCCCCGGCCGGCACCCCGGGCGAGTTCTACAACGGCACCAACATCGGCCTCGGCTTCCGCGTCCCGCTGATCGCCGTGTCGCCCTGGACCCGCGGCGGCTGGGTCAACTCCGAGACCTTCGACCACACCTCGGTGCTGCGCTTCCTGGAGGTCTGGACGGCCGCCCTCGGCAAGCCCGCCACCTGCCCGAACATCAGCGACTGGCGCCGCCGGGTGTGCGGCGACCTGACCAGCGTGTTCGACTTCGCCAACCCGGTCTACGGCCTGCCGGCGCTGCCCGACACCTCGCAGACCATCGGCCTGTCCGCCTGCGCCCCGCTGCCCAACCCGGCCCCGGTGAACAACCAGCTGCCGGTGCAGGAGCCCGGCACCCGGCCCGCGCGCGCCCTGCCGTACCAGCCGAACGCCAACCTCGACCACCTGGAGTTCGGCTCGGGCGGGGTCATGAAGGTCTGGATCGCGATGGACAACGGGGGCGCCGCCGCCACCAGGTCGGCGCACTTCGCGGCCTACGCCAACGCCTACCGCAGCGGCGGGCCCTGGCAGTACACGGTCGACCCGGGCGGCAGCACCAGCGACTTCTTCAACTGCGGCACCAACTTCGGCGGCGGGCCGTACGACCTGACGGTGATCGGCCCCAACCGCTTCCTGCGCCGCTTCAAGGGCGACGCCACCAAGGCGGGCAGGAACGCCGCCGTCACCGCCTCCTACGCGGTCGAGCCGGGCACCGGCAAGCTCGCGCTCTACTTCAGGCTCGCCAACTCCGGCAGCACCCCGGTCACGTTCACGATCGCCTCCAACAACTACCGTACGGACGGCCCCTGGACGTACCAGGTCCCGGCCGGCGGCAGCGTGAGCGACTTCTTCAACGCCGTGGCGTACAACAACGGCTGGTACGACTTCACCGTCACCGTGGACGCCGACAGCAGCTGGTCCCAGCGTTTCACCGGCCACCTGGAGACGGGCGCCCCCAGCGTCACCGGCTGACGCCGCCCGGGCTGCGCGGCCCCCCTGCCCGTCGGAGCGGGCAGTGGGGCCCGCGGCGCGTCAGCGGCGCCAGAACAGGTGGTGGGTGACGCCGCTCGGGCTGGGGACGACCTCCAGGTGGAAGCGGTCGAGGAGGTCCTCGGGGGAGTCCCAGAGCTTCAGGCCGTCGCCGAGCTCCACCGGGGACACCGCGACGTGGAGGGTGTCCACGAGGTCGGCGTCGAGGAACTGGCGGATGGTGGTGACCCCGCCGCCGAGGCGGACGTCCCGGCCGGCGGCGGCCTCCCGCGCCTGCGCGAGCACGGTGGCCGGATCGCCGTCGACGAAGTGGAAGGTGGTGTCGGAGAGCGTGAAGGACGGCCGGGGGTGGTGGGTCATGACGAACACCGGGGTGCGGAACGGGGGCTCGTCGCCCCACCAGCCCCGCCACTCCTGGTCCTGCCAGGGGCCGCGCTGGGGGCCGAACTTGTTGCGGCCCATGATCTCGGCACCGATGTCGCGGGCGAAGTCCCGGGTGAAGTAGTCGTCCAGGCCCCGGCTGCCCCCGGGGTCGGTACGCATCGGCCAGCTCGCGGTGGCCCCGGCCCAGGCGAAGAGCCGTTCCGGCCGGTCGAGGCCGAACGGCAGCTCGAAGCTCTGCGCCTCCCCGGCCGCGACGCCGTCGCTGGAGACGTTGAAGTTCATGACTCTGAGCAGTTGTTCCATGGCTGGGGCTCCTGTCGCGTGACCGTGCAGCGGGGCGCCGCACACCCTGACGTCGGAGCGGACACGGCCGTCTTGACATCCCCCCGGGATTTTCTCCGGACGGTACCCGGAGATGGCCCGCGGCGGGGAGCCGGGCGGCCTCGTCGTCCAGCCGTACGGAGCGGCCGTCGGGTCCGACGGTGAGGCCGAACCGCTCGGAGCCACGGACCTCCCGAACGGCGCCGTGGCGGTGATCCCGTCGGCCGGGCAACGGCCCGTGTGGCCGCTGCGGGCCGGGTCAGTCCGTGCCGAACCGGCCCGCGCGGACGGCGGAGACGAAGGACTGCCAGGCGTCGGTGGGGAAGACCAGGGCCGGGCCGTCCGGGTCCTTGGAGTCCCGGACGGGGACGGCGCCGGATGCGACCAGGTTCCCCGCGACCTCGACGCAGTTGCCTCCGTTGCTGCTGTACGAGGACTTGAACCACTGGGGTTCGGCGGTCACGGCAGTTCCTCCCTTAGCCGGTTGATCAGGGCCACGGACGCGGCTTGCGAGTGCGCGCCGGCCTGTAGCTGATAGTAGGCCGTGAGCATCGGTGGCACCGCGCCGCTGTCCCGTTCCAGGTGTCCCTGGTGTGCCGATTCGGCGTAGGACATCAGGGAGCGGTCCGGAAGGGTGATGATGTTCACCGGGAGATCGAACGCGCGCTCCTCGCCGATCGCGTACGGCGCCACCTGGAGCACGGTGTTGGGCATCGCGGCGAAGGCCACGAGTGCGTCGAGTTGGGCGGCCATGGTGCTCCGCCCGCCGACCGTCCGCCGGAGGCAGCTCTCGTCCAGGACGGCATGGATCTGCGGCGGGGACTCCCGGCGCAGGATCGCTTGGCGACGGGCGAGGTAGGCGACGCGTTCGTCCGCCTGCTCCTCCGTGATGCTGCCGCGCCGAACGGCGCCCGCTGCGATGGCCCTTGCGTAGTCCGTGGTCTGGAGCAGCCCCGGCACGATGCCCAGGTCAAACAGTCTCAGCTCCACCGCCCTGGACTCGTGCGCGACGTACTCCGGGAAGCCTTCGAGGATGGTCGACGACTTGAGGTCGCGCGACTTGCGGGAGAAGTGGTTCTCCAGTCCGAAGGCTTTGTCAAGTTCGCGTGACAGACGGGCGGTTGGGGGGCGTCGACCAGTTTCGACGGCTGACACGTGCGTCGGTGAATAGCCGATGGCATGTGCCAGTTCTTCCTGGGTCCACCCCTTCGCCTCGCGTGCGCTGCGGACCTCCGCGCCGAACTTGGCGGCAGGAGACGAATCGGGGTCCAGCTCAACCTTGTTCACGAGTGCTGACCCACTCTCCCCAAGCAGAAATGACAGGTTGAAGGACTTCGTAGTCTAGACGAAAGTGGCAGCCCTGGGTAGTCGATGCACTACGGAACGGAGTTGCCGCCATGGCGCGCAGGAAGACCCCCGCTGTTCCCCTCTACCGCCCCCGCGTCGGCGAGTCGGTCACCGATCTGACGACCGGCCAGACCGTCGTCTACATGGACGCCCGGGGCGGCCTCGCCTACGTCCGTCCGGTGGGCGGTGGGCTGGAGCGGACCGTCGACCCCGACCGCCTCCGGCCCCTCCCGACCGCCTCCGACGCGCGATGACCGCCGCCCGCGGCTCCTGCCCCGCAGCGGACTGCGGGACGCCGGTCGACCTGCTCGCCGACGCCAACGCCGCCGGGCAGACCTGGAACTGCCCGACGTGCGCCCGGTGGGGCGTCGCCTGGTCCCCCGAGTACCTCGCCGGCCAGCCCTTCGAAGAACCGCTGGTGGTCCTCGGCCGCCACCGGCTCCGGTACCAGCCCCCGGACGACGACCTGTGACCCCGCCCTCGCGGCTCGTCTTCCTCGGCCGCACCGTCCTCGCCCTCGTCCGCGAGCCCAGGACCACCTGGTCCTGGCTCTGGGGCGGCTACCTCCAGTTCGCGCCACCGGTCCTCTGGTTCAGCCCCCGCCGCCGCGAGACGGTCGCGGCCGTCGCCCGGCTGCTCGCCGACGAGCGGCACCTGCGGGAGACGTGCACCGAGGCCGCCTGGGAGGCCCTCCACGCCGAGCTGGCCGAGGCGACGGACCGGCTTCGGCGGGCGACCGTCCTCCACGCCCTGACCCGCGAGCTCGCCGCCCCGCCCCGCCGCCGTCCGGCGGGCTCCGGCTCCCGACCGCCCAACCGCCGCGCCTGACCCGCGCGGCCGGGCAGCACCGCCGACACCACCGGGAAGACCATGACCTGCTGCCACTGCCCGCAGCGCGGCGCCGGCGGCTGCGTCGAGGACCTCGGCCTGCCGCCCCGCTTCGGCTGGTACATCCACCACGACGGACGCAGGGGCGCCCTCCTGCGCCGCACCAGGAAGCACGACCCCCTCACCGGCACCGTCCTGCGCACGGCCGTGACGTTCGAGTGCGTCGACCCGGACGGGAAGCGCGCCACCTGGTCGCTGGCCTGCGCCGGGCCCGCGCCGCCCGTCAGGCGTACGGCCCCCGGGGGAACCAGGGGTCGTGCACCTCCCGCGGCCCGTCCGGGGTGAGCAGGGTGAGGCTGTGCGCGCCGGAGGCGTACTCGGCGAGCTGGACCGAGCCGTGCCGGGTCTCCACTTCGGCCTGGACGGGCACCGGCAGCTTGGTCAGCGCCCGGCGCAGCTGGAGGGCGTCGCGCCGGCTGATCGGCTGCGGGGAGCGGAGCACCAGCCGCAGCGGGCTGAGCGGTCCGGCCACCGGCACGCCGGTGCCGAGCTCGTAGCCGACGGCGCCGATCGGCCCCCAGGGCAGCCGGTGGTCCGCGACCAGGCGGCCGACCTCCGGCAGCAGGGCCAGGGCGGGGATGCCGGCCAGCCGTTCGGGGGCCAGGCGTGCGCGCCGCTCGGGGAGCTGTTCGGGCCGCAGCGTCCGGGCCACCGCGGCCCAGGGGGCGAGTGCGTCCAGCCGTTGGCCGGGGCGCGGGCCGCGCACGGTCACCGGGAACCACAGTTCCGGCGCCGCCTCCGGATCCCGGGTGCAGCGCTGGGGGTGCGGCAGGTCCACCGGGCTGCCGACCACCGCGGGCGCCCGGCCGACCGTCACCCAGGGGTGCGCCCGCAGCACCGACCGCGCCCAGTCCGGCAGCTCTCCGCCCGCGAGGGGCCGCAGCGAGCTGGGGCACTGCATCAGCAGCAGGTCGTGGGTGCCGGGCAGCCGCCCGTCCAGCGCGGCCAGCGGGCCGACCCGTCGGCGCGGTCCGTCGTGCGGGTCCTCGGCGGCGCGCCGGGCGGGACTTCCGGGGTGTACGACGGTCACTGCGGGCTCCAGGGGTGCGTGGATGTCACCGACGGTTGCCAATCTCCGCCCGGGCGCGGGCCCGCCGCTACGGCCCTTGGGCGCGACCACCAGGGACCAAAGGCTCAAGGTGCGTCCGTCCGGCCCCGGTGTGAGAGTGGGGGCAAGCCCGGCGTCCCGTTTGGAGGAGTCATGGGCATCTTCGACAGGCGGTTCAACCGCCCGCAGCAGGAGACCACCGGCCCGCAGTCCGCCCAGCGCGCGGCCCTCGCCCACGACGAGGGGGCCGACGCGTACGGCGACGAGGTCGAGCGCACCCGGGAGCAGCAGGAACGGCGCGCCCAGGAGGAGGCCGACCGGCGCGCCGCCGAGAACATGACCTCCGAGGGCGATCCCTGGGGCTGAGCCCCGGGCTCACCTCTCCCGGGGCGGCAGCGGGGGGCGCCGCAGGTCCGGCCGGGGGGTGTCGGCGGGCGGGGGCGCCGCGGCGGGCGCGTCCTCCAGCAGGTCCAGGGCGAGCCGGACGGCGGCGACCAGCTCCGGGTGGCGCCCCCGGGCCCAGTCGCGCGGGGTGCGCAGCACGTGCACGTCCGGTTCGACCCCCCGGTTCTCCACCGACCAGCCGAGCCCGCCGCCGAACCAGGAGGCGTTCTTCGGCACCGAGATCTGGGTGCCGTCGCCGAGGGTGTGCCGCCCGCTCATCCCGACCACCCCGCCCCAGGTGCGGGTGCCGATCACCGGGCCCAGCCCGAGCAGCTTGATCGCCGCGATGATCACGTCGCCGTCCGAGCTGGTGGCCTCGTCGGCCAGCGCCACCAGCGGGCCGCGCGGCGCGTTCCGGGGCCAGCGCACCGGGTGGCGGTCCCGGGTGAAGTCCCAGGCCAGGACGGGCCGGGAGAGCTTCTCCAGGACGAGCTCGGAGACGTTGCCGCCGGCGTTGCCGCGCACGTCCAGGACGAGTGCGGGCTTGTCCAGCTCGCGCCGCAGGTCGCGGTTGAACTGCGCCCAGCCGGAGCTGCCGAGGTCCGGGATGTGCAGGTAGCCGCACCGCCCGTCGCTGTACTCCCGTACCAGGGAGCGCCGTTTGGACACCCAGTCCTGGTAGCGGACGGGCCGCTCGTCGGTCAGCGGGGTGACCACGATCCGCCGCACCGGGCCGTCCGGGTCCCCGCGCAGGGCCAGTTCGACGGTCGTGCCACCGGTGCCGGCCAGCAGCGGCAGCGGCCCGAGCAGCGGGTCCACCGGGCGGCCGCCGACCTCCAGGATCTCGTCGCCGTCGCGGACGCCCTGGGCGGCCAGCGGGGCGCGGGCGCGCGGGTCCGAGGTCTCGCCGGGCAGCACCCGGTCGACCAGCCAGCGGCCGTCGGGGGAGCGGTGGGCGTTGGCGGCGAGCAGGCCGAGCGGCTGCTGGACGAGGGTGGGGCCCTCGGCGCGGCGGGAGGGGGTGACGTAGGCGTGCGAGGTGCCCAGTTCGCCGAGGAGCTCGCGCAGCAGGTCGGCGAAGTCGTCGGGGGAGCAGACCCGCTCCAGCAGCGGCTCGTACTGGGCGACCAGCGCGGGCCAGTCCAGGCCGGACATCCGCTCGTCCCAGAACTGGTCCCGGACGATCCGGGCCGCCTCGTGGTAGGCCTGGCGCCATTCGGCGGCGGGGTGCACGGTGTGGGTGATCCGGTGCAGGTCGACGGTGGTTCCGGCGGCGGGGGCGGCGACCGGGAGGACCCGCAGCGTCCCGGCCGAGTAGACCGCGATCGAGCTGCCGTCCCCGGAGACCGCGTAGCCGTCCAGCCGGTCGACCAGCGTGCTGCGCACGCCCCGGGCCAGGTCGAAGTGCTCCAGTGAGGGGCGCCCCGAGGTCTCCTCCGGGCTGGCGAAGGTCTGTCCGAGGGTGCCGGAGATCGGCCAGCGCAGCCAGACCAGGCCGCCGCGCACCGCGTCGGTGGCCGAGTACTTGGAGGCGATGACGGGGAACTGGAGCAGCCGCTCGCCGATGCCCTCCGGGTCGACCCGGACGGTGCCGTCGCCGTCGCCCGGCGCGGGGCCGTCCTCGGCCGGGGCGGCGAACGGCGAGGGGGTGTCGGCGGCCAGCGGGACGAGGTACGGGCGGCAGCCGACCGGGAAGGAGAGGTCGCCGGTGTGCACGTCGTGGACGGGGTCGAAGCCGCGCCAGGACAGGAAGGCCAGGTAGCGGCCGTCCCGGGTGAACACCGGCTGCTCGTCCTCGAACCGGCCGTCGGTGACGTCGGTGGTCGCCGCCGGCGCGTCGGTGCGGGTGAGCCGGATGCGGCGCAGCGAGCGCCCGGCGACCGGCTCCGACCAGGCGATCCAGTGCGAGTCGGGGGAGAAGCGGGCGCTGGAGACCGGCCCGTAGCCGGAGGCGGCCAGTTCGCGCACCCCGCCGTCCTCGGCGGAGACCAGCAGCAGCCGTCCGTCCGAGGTGGTGGCGGCGAGCCGGCCGCCGTCCGGGGAGGCGGTGAGCTCCAGCACGCGGCCGATCCGTCCGGCCGCCAGCACCCGGCGGCGGTGCCTGCGGCCGGCGCCGTCGTGCCCGGGCAGCGGCACCACCTCGATCGCGTCGGCGCCCTCGGCGTCGGTGACCCAGGCCGCCTCGCCGGTGTGCCCGAGCACCACCGGCAGCCGGGTGCGCACCCCGGGGGTGTCGGCGAGGGTGCGGGCCGGGCCGTCCTTGTGGGTGAGCCAGTACTGGCTGCCGCGCACGGTGATCACCCCGGCGTGGCCGGTCCGGTCGCAGGCGAGGTCCTTGACCTGGCCGGCGGCGTTGACCTGGTACGGGCGGCGGCCGGCCCGGGCGCCGCCGAGCGGCACGTGCAGCCGGCGCGGGGCGGGGGCGTCCAGGCCGTCCAGCAGCCAGAGGTCGCCGGCGTGCTGGTAGACGATCCGGGTGCCGTCGGTGGCGGCCTCGCGGGCGTAGTAGGAGGCGTGGTCGGTGTGCCGGCGCAGGTCGGTGCCGTCCGGGCGGCAGGAGTAGACGTTGCCGATGCCCTCGTGGTCGGAGAGGAAGGCGATCCGGTCGCCGACCGGCATCGGGGCGGCGAGGTGGCCGGTGTGCTCGGGCAGGATCCGTTCGCCGTCCACCCAGAGGCGGCCGGTGGCGCCGCCCCGGTAGCGCTTCCAGGCGGCGGGCTCGTGCGGGGCGGCGCCGGTGAGCAGCACGGTCCGCTCGCGGCTCATCTGGGCGTCGCCGACCGGCCCCCAGGGCATCCGGCGGCCGGGGGAGCCGTCCGGCGGCAGGGTGTGCGCCCAGGTGTAGTGGCCGAAGGGCTCGTGGTACGAGGTGACGGCCAGCACCTCGCCGTCCGGCAGCCAGCCGCGCACCCGGGTGTCCAGGCTGCTCCAGTAGCTGAGCCGCCGGGCCTGGCCGCCCTCGACCGGGGCGGTCCACACCTCGGGCGCCGGGCCGAGCCAGCTGGTCCAGGCGAGGGTGGCGCCGTCGGGGGAGAAGCGGGGGTGGCTGACCCGGGTGCGGTCGCAGCCGACCCGCCAGGCCCGGCCGGTGCCGGTGCCGTCGGCGTCCAGCGGGGCGATCCAGACGTCGTCCTCGGCGGTGAAGGTGAGCAGGCCGCCGTGGAGGTGGGGGTAGCGGAGGTAGCCGGGCGGGGTCACCCCTCCATCCTTCGACGGGGTATCACCCCCGGCAACCGGAGGATTCGGGAACCGGTCTGGACCATTGACACCGCCCGGCCGGATCCACTTCAGTGGTCTAGTCCAACTTGGGCGCCAGAGCGGGCCGTTCCCCCCACGTGGCGCGTGCTCCGGCGTGCCCTCGGACGTCCCCCACGACCGCGCCATCGCAGGAGCACCCGCATGCGCAGAACCCTTCCCGGACACCGCCGTGCCGCGATCGCGGCCGGCACCGCCTCCGCCGTCGCCGCCGCCACCCTCGTCGGGGTCACGCTGGGCCTGGCGCCCGCCGCCTCGGCCGGCGAGTTCCTGACCAACGGCGGTTTCGAGTCCGGCTCGCTCGGCCCCTGGAGCTGCACCGGCAACTCCGGCAGCGTCGTCACCACCCCGGTGCACAGCGGCAGCCGGGCGCTCGCCGCGGCCGCCACGGCCGGCGACACCGCCCAGTGCAGCCAGACCGTCACCGTCACCCCCAACACCACCTACACGCTCAGCGCCTTCGTCAACGGCTCCTACGTCTACCTGGGCGTGGACGGCGGCGGCCCGAGCACCTGGACGCCGGGCACGGGCGGCGCGTACCAGAAGCTCAGCGTCGCCTTCACCACCGGCGCCAACCAGACCAGCGCCACCGTCTACACCCACGGCTGGTACGGCCAGGGCACCTACTACGCGGACGACGTCTCGTTGGACGGCCCGGGCGCGCCCAGCCCGACGCCCACGCCCACGCCCACCGCCACCGCCTCGCCGACCCCGACCGCCTCGCCCACCGCGACCGGCACCCCGACCGGGACTCCCACCGGGACGCCGACCGGCACGCCGACGGGCACCCCGACCGGCACCCCCACCACCCCGCCGGCCGGCAGCCACGCCCTGGTCGGCTACCTGCACGCGAGCTTCGCCAACGGTGCCGGCTACACCCGGATGGCCGACGTCCCGAACTCCTGGGACTTCATCGACCTGTCCTTCGGCGAGCCCACCTCCGTCACCTCCGGCGACATCCGCTTCAACCGCTGCCCGGCCACCGAGTGCCCGACCGTCGAGTCGGACGACGAGTTCAAGGCCGCCATCGCCGCCAAGCGGGCCCAGGGCAAGAAGGTGCTGATCTCGATCGGCGGCCAGAACGGCCAGGTCCAGCTGACCAGCACGGCCGCCCGGGACACCTTCGTCAGCTCGGTCTCGGCGATCATCGACAAGTGGGGCCTGGACGGCCTGGACATCGACTTCGAGGGCCACTCGCTCTCCCTCAACACCGGTGACACCGACTTCAGGAACCCGACCAGCCCGGTGATCGTCAACCTGATCTCCGCGCTGAAGACCCTCAAGGCCAAGTACGGCCCGGGCTTCGTGCTGACCATGGCGCCGGAGACGTTCTTCGTCCAACTCGGCTACCAGTACTACGGATCCGGCCCCTGGGGCGGCCAGGACCCGCGCGCCGGGGCCTACCTGCCGGTCATCCACGCGCTGCGCGACGACCTCACCCTGCTGCACGTCCAGGACTACAACTCGGGCTCCATCATGGGCCTGGACAACCAGTACCACTCGATGGGCGGCGCCGACTTCCACGTCGCGATGACCGACATGCTGCTCAAGGGCTTCCCGGTGGCGGGCAACACGAACAACGTGTTCCCGCCGCTGCCCGCCTCCAAGGTCGCCATCGGCATGCCGGCCACCACCAACGCGGGCAACGGCTACGTCGCCCCGGCCGAGGTGAACAAGGCGCTTGACTGCCTCACCAGGCTGGCCAACTGCGGGACGTACGTGCCGCGTTCGGGGGCGCAGCCGAACCTGCGCGGGCTGATGACCTGGTCGATCAACTGGGACCGGTTCGGCGGGCAGGAGTTCTCCAGGAACTTCAACGGCTACTTCGGCCGCTGACGGGCCGGGGCCGGCCGGATGCTTCCGGCCGGCCGGTTCCGGCCTACGGGTGCCGGCCTGCCGGTTCCGACCGTCCGGGACCGGCAGGATGCGGCTTTCGACCGCCCGCGGACCGTGCTTGAACCTGACACCGGTGTGAGGTCCAAGCATGGTCCCCATGGCGACCACACGACCCACCACCACTCCGCTGCCCTCCACGCCCTTCCCGCTGCCCGCCCTGCTGGCCCTGGCCACCGCCGTCTTCGTCACCGCCCTCACCGAGAACCTGCCCGCCGGCGTGCTGCCCGGGATGAGCCGGGCGCTCGGGGTCGGCGAGTCCGCGGCCGGGCAGACCGTCACCGTCTACGCGGTCGGCTCCGCGCTCACCGCGATCCCGCTCAGCGCGGCCACCGCCGGCTGGGGCCGCAAGCGGCTGCTGCTCACCGCGATGGCGGGCTTCGCGGTGGCCAACACCGTCACGGCGGTCTCCACCGACTACCCGCTCACCCTGGCCGCCCGCTTCGTCGCGGGCGTCGCGGCCGGCCTCGCCTGGGCCCTGCTGGCGGGGTACGCCCGGCGGCTGGTGCCGGTCGAGCAGCAGGGCCGGGCCATGGCGGTGGCGATGGCGGGCGTGCCGGTGGCGCTGTCGCTGGGAGTGCCGGTCGGCACCTTCCTCGGGCAGGCACTCGCCTGGTGGGTGCCCTTCCTGGCCATGACGGCACTGGCGCTCGTCGTGATCGGCTGGATCGTGGCCCTGCTGCCGGACCAGCCCGGGCAGCCGACCGGTGACCGGGCGCCGGTCCGGGGGGCGCTCGCCGTGCCCGGCGTGCGCCCGGTGCTCACCGTGACGGTGCTCTTCGTGCTCGCGCACACCCTCCTGTTCACCTACGTCGCGCCCTTCCTCGACCGGGCCGGCCTCGGCGGCGCCACCGGCACCGTGCTGCTGGTGTTCGGACTGGCCTCGCTGGGCAGCGTCTGGCTGGTCGGCGCCCACATCCACCGCCGGCTGCGGCAGCTGACGATCGGCGGCGCGCTGCTGGTCGCCCTGACGGCGGCCGTCCTCGCGGTGGCCTCCGGCAGCACGCCGCTGGTGTACGCCGCGGCGGCGGCCTGGGGGCTGGGCTGGGGCGGCGCCCCGACCCTGCTCCAGACCGCGCTCGGCGACGCGGCCGGGGAGCGGGCGGACGCCGCCCAGGCCGTCCTGGTGACGCTGTGGAACGCCGCGATGGCGGGCGGCGGCGTGCTCGGCGGACTGGTCCTCGGCGGCCTGGGCACCGGCGCGCTGCCCTGGACGGTGCTCGCACTGGTGCTCCCCGTCCTCGCCGTGGCCACCGCCGCCCGCCGGCACGCCTTCCCCCCGGTGCGCGGCGAGGTGCGTGCCCCGACGCCGCGCACCCGGCGAGAACTGTCAGACACGCCCTAGTCCTCCAGCAGGCGCTTCACCGCCTGGACCACCTCGGGGGAGGCCTTCGAGAGCGCGCCCGACGCGTACGGCGGCTGCGGGTCGTACTCGATCAGCAGCTGGATCGCCTGCGCGGCGGTGTCCCCGGCGATCCGGCCGGCCAGCGTGAGCGCGAGGTCGATCCCGGCCGAGACCCCGGCCGCGATCGCGTACTTGCCGTCGATCACCACCCGCTCGTCCCCGACCGGCTCCGCCCCGTAGCGGGGCAGCTGGTCGAGGACGCCCCAGTGGGAAGTGGCCCGGCGGCCCTCCAGCAGCCCGGCGGCGCCGAGGATCAGCGAGCCCGAGCAGACCGAGGTGGTCCAGGCGGTGGTCCCGTCCACCCGGCGCACCCAGTCGAGCACCGCCCGGTCGGCGAGCTGGGCCCGGGTGCCGGGGCCGCCGGGCACCAGCAGGACGTCGGCCGCGTCCACCTCGTCCAGGGCGGCCTCGGCGGTGACCGACAGGCTGCCGACGTCGTTGCGCACCGGCCCCCGCTCGGCGGCGGTGAAGACGACCTCGGCGCCGGGGAGCCGGGACAGCACCTCGTACGGGCCGACCGCGTCCAGGGCGGTGAAGTCGGGGTAGAGCAGGATGGCGACGCGCATCAGGGACCTCCGGTGGGTTCGGGTCGGAAGCGGCGGCGGTACTCGGCGGGCGGGGCGGCCAAGGCCCGGACGAAGGCGCGCCGCATCGCCTCCGGGGTGCCGTAGCCGCAGGAGCGCGCGATCTCCTCGACGCCGCGGTCGGTGTCCTCCAGCTGCCGCCGGGCGGCCTCCAGCCGGACCCCGTCCACGTACCGGCCCGGGGTCACCCCCACCTCGGCGGCGAAGGCCCGGGCGAAGTGCCGCGGCGACAGCGCCGACCGGGCGGCCAGCGCCTCGACGGAGAGGTCGGCCTCCGGGTGCTCGGCGATCCACCGCTGCACCTCGCGCAGCGGCCGGCGGGTCGCCACCTGGGCGGCCAGCTGGGTGCTGAACTGGGCCTGGTTGCCCGGCCGGCGCAGGAAGACCACCAGGTGGCGGGCGACCAGCAGGGCCGTCTCCCGCCCGAGGTCCTCCTCGACCAGGGCCAGGGCCAGGTCGATCCCGGCGGTGACCCCGGCCGAGGTGGCGATCCGCCCGTCCCGGACGTGGATCGGGTCCGGGTCCACCTCGACGTCGGGGAACCGCCGGGCCAGCTCCTCGCCGTAGGCCCAGTGGGTGGTCGCCCGGCGCCCGGCCAGCAGTCCGGCCTCCGCGAGCAGGAAGGCCCCGGTGCACACCGACACCACCCGCTCGGCCCGTCCGGACAGCTCCCGGATCCGGGCGACCAGCGCCGCGTCCGGCCCCGTGGTGCCCGTCCCGCCGGGAACCAGCAGGGTGTGCACCGGCCCGACCTCCGCCAGGTCCGCGTCCGGCAGCAGCCGCAGTCCGCTGTGGCAGCGCACCGGGCCGCCGCCGGGGGAGGCGGTGGTCACCCGGTACGCCCCCGCGGGCCGCCCGGACGCCCGGTCCGCCCCGGCGAACACCTCCAGGGGGCCGGTCACGTCGAGGCTCTGCACGCCGTCGAAGAGGACGATGACCACGCTGCGCGCTCTCATACGGCCAGCCTCCCAACGGGGGGCGGTGGCAGCAATGACGTGTTTCCCACCATTCCTGCCACCACGGGCGGGGAGGGGGCGGGCGGCCGCGCGGGCGGGCGGGGAACGCCGGAAGGCCCCCCGCTCTCGCGAAGGGCCTTCCGGCTGTCTGTGCGCCGCCAGGGACTCGAACCCCGGACCCGCTGATTAAGAGTCAGCTGCTCTAACCAACTGAGCTAGCGGCGCCTGCTGACGTGGAGAACATTACCTGGTCAGCGGCTGAAACTCACAATCGGCCGGATCGGGGCCCGGGGGCTCACAGGGTGAGCACCACCTTGCCCCGGACGTGCCCGGCGCCGACCAGCCGGTGCGCCTCGGCCACCCGCTCCAGCGGGAAGGACTCCGCGACCTCCAGCCGCAGCCCGCCGGCCTCCCAGAGCGCCACCAGTTCGGCCAGCCGCCCGGCCGTCCGCTCGCCCCGCAGCCCCCGGACGCCCAGCCGCTCGGCGCCCGGGTAGTCGACCACGGTGCCGATCCGGCCCCGGTCGGCGACCAGCTCGACGGAGGCCTCCAGGGCGCCCCGCCCGGCGGCGTCGAAGGCCGCCGTCACCCCCTGCGGCGCCGCCGCCCGGACCCGCTCGACCAGCCCCTCGCCGTACGTGACCGGCACCGCGCCGAGCTCCCGCAGGTACCCGTGGTTGCGCTCGCTCGCCGTGCCGACGACGGTGGCGCCCCAGGCCCGGGCCAGCTGGACGGCGACCGTGCCGACCCCGCCCGCGGCGCCGTGCACCAGCACCGTGTCGCCCGGGCCGACCCCCAGCGCGGTGAGCGCCAGGTGCGCGGTCTGGCCGGAGGCGGAGAGCGAGCCGGCCTGCTCCCAGGGCATCCCCGCGGGCTTGGCCACCAGCCGGTCGGCCCCGACCACGACCCGGTCGGCCTGGCAGCCCAGCACCCGGAAGCCCAGCACCTCGTCCCCGACCCGCCAGCCGTCGGCATCCGGCCCCAGGGCGTCCACCACCCCGGCGAACTCGTTGCCGAGGACGAACGGCACCTCGACCGCCGGCCCCGGCGGGCGGAACCCCTCGCGGATCGCCAGGTCCACCGGCTGCACCCCGGCCGCGTACACCCGCACCCGCACCTCGCCCGGCCCCGGCAGCGGGTCCGGCACCTCGGTGACCCGCAGGACCTCCGGACCGCCGTCGCCCGTCACGGTGACTGCCTTCATGCCCGTTCCCACCCCTCCTCGACTCCTCCGACGCCGACGATCATCGGACCTGAAGTGCACTTGAGGTCAAGCCCTTGTTCGGCGTGTCGACACCGATGGGCGCATTGTCAGATTTATCCTGGGCGGCGCTCAGCCGTCCGTCGTCGAGAGGAACCTCCCCGTGGGCCAGCTGCCCCTGTTCTTCCTGGTGCTGCTCGCCTCCGTGGTGACCATGCCGCTCGGGCGGAAGACCGGAGTGCCACAACCGGTGCTGATGACCCTGCTCGGCATCGTCATGGCACTCGTCCCGCAGATCCCGGACGTCAGCATCGAGCCCGAGCTGATCCTCCCGCTGGTCCTGCCACCGCTGATCTTCGCGGTGGCCCGGCGCTCCTCGGTGCGCTACTTCAAGGCCAACGCCCGCTCGATCCTGCTGCTGGCGGTCGCCCTGGTGGTGGTCACCACGGTCGCCGTGGCCGGCACCGTGCACTGGCTGCTGCCCACCCTGCCGCTGGCCGCCGCCATCGCGGTCGGCGCGCTGGTCTCCCCGCCCGACCCGGTCGCCGCCGTCGCGGTGGCCGGCAGCATCGGGCTGCCCCGCCGCCTGGTGGCGATCCTGGAGAGCGAGGGGCTGTTCAACGACGTCACCGCGATCGTCATCTACTCGCTCTCCATCGAGGCCATGGTCAGCGGCGACTTCTCGGCCGGCGACGCGGTGCTGCGCTTCGTGCTGTCCGCGGTGCTGGCCGTGGTGGTCGGCGTCGCGCTCGGCTGGGTCAACACCAAGCTCGCCGAGCGCCTGGACGACCCGACCCAGCAGGTCGCGCTCAACCTGCTGGTGCCCTTCGCCGCCTACACCGTCGCCGAGGAGATCCACGGCTCCGGCGTGCTCGCCGTCGTGGTCTGCGCGCTGTACCTCGCCGAGCGGGCCTCCGACGCGGACGCCGTCTCCTACCGGCTCGTCGGCAACGCCTTCTGGGAGGTCGTCGAGATCCTGATCACCGGCGTCGCCTTCGGCCTGATCGGGCTGGAGCTGGCCACCGTGCTCAAGGAGGCCGGCCGCGGCTGGACCGGCTTCCTCGGCGACGCCGCCGTGGTCATCGCCGTGGTCGTCGGGGTCCGGCTGCTCTGGCTGCTGCCGGCCGGCTGGCTGTCGCAGAAGCTGCGCTCCGGCGACGACGAGGACACGCCGTTCAGCTGGAAGGAGAGCGTGATCCTCTGGTGGTCCGGCATGCGCGGCGTGGCCACCGTCGCGCTCGCGCTCGCCATCCCGCTCACCCTGCACTCCGGGGAGGACTTCCCCGAGCGCGGCCGCCTGGTGTTCATCGCCTTCAGCGTGGTGCTCTTCACCCTCCTGGTGCAGGGCCTCACCCTGCCCTGGCTGGCCAAGCGGCTCGAACTCGACATCGACCAGGACAAGCACGAGCAGGCCGTGCGGCAGCTGTGGTGGCGGGCCGCCAAGGCCGGGCTCAGGCGGCTCGGCGAACTGGAGGAGCAGGACCGGCTGCCCGCCGAGGTCGCCGACCGCCTGCGGGACCGTCAGCACGACCGGCTGGCCCGGCTCTGCCCGGAGAACTACGCCGCGGAGGAGGCCGCCGAGGCCAAGCTGCGGATGTCCCAGTGGCGGGCCGCCCGGGAGGTCGAGCAGGAGATGATCGCCGCCTCCCGCCGCGAGATGCTCGCCGCCCGCAGCGACGGCGCCGATCCGGAGCTCGTCGACGAGGTGCTGCGCGGACTGGACCTGCGGTCCGAACGGAAGTGACGGGCCGTCCGCTCCCGGGGGCGCACCACCCGCGCCCGCCGGGCGGAATGTGCGCGACCGCGCCCGGGGTTGCATAGGCTGAACCCGGGCAGGCCGTCAACGGAGTCGGCGCACCACCAGTACCCGCACGACCTCGCGCCCAGGCCCCCGCGGCCTGGCCCCTCACGCCTGGCCCTGCCGGTTTCTGCACCCAGATGAATCGAGGACCCACCGATGTCGGAGACCCGCGCCGACGCCCGTACCCCGCTGGACCGCACCCCGCAGTGGGCCGCCCTGGCCAAGCACCGCGCCGAACTGGGCGACACCCACCTGCGCGAGCTGTTCGCCGCCGATCCGCAGCGAGGCCGCCGTTACACCCTCCAGGTCGGCGACCTGCACGTGGACTACGCCAAGCACCTGGTCACCGACGAGACGCTGGAGCTGCTGCGCGAGCTGGCCGCCGCGACCGGCGTCGCCGAGCTGCGGGACGCGATGTTCCGCGGCGAGAAGATCAACAACACCGAGCACCGGGCGGTCCTGCACACGGCGCTGCGCGCCCCGCGCGGCGCGGTGGTCGAGGTCGACGGCGAGAACGTGGTGCCCGCCGTGCACGCCGTCCTCGACCGGATGGCCGCCTTCGCCGACCGCGTCCGCAGCGGCGACTGGAAGGGCCACACCGGCAAGCCGATCCGCACCGTCGTCAACATCGGCATCGGCGGCTCCGACCTCGGCCCGGCGATGGCCTACGAGGTGCTCCGCTCGTACACCAAGCGCGACCTCGACGTCCGCTTCGTCTCCAACGTGGACGGCGCCGACCTGCACGAGGCGGTCCGCGACCTCGACCCGGCCGAGACGCTGTTCATCGTCGCCTCGAAGACCTTCACCACCATCGAGACCATCACCAACGCCGTCTCCGCCCGGGACTGGCTGCTCGACGGCCTGGGCGCCGGCACCGAGGCGGTGGCCAAGCACTTCGTCGCGCTGTCCACCAACGCCCGGGGCGTGCAGGACTTCGGCATCGACACCGCCAACATGTTCGAGTTCTGGGACTGGGTGGGCGGCCGCTACTCCTACGACTCGGCGATCGGCCTCTCGCTGATGATCGCCATCGGCCCGGACGCCTTCCGCGAGATGCTGGACGGCTTCCACCTCGTCGACGAGCACTTCCGCACCGCCCCGCCGGAGGAGAACGTCCCGCTGCTGCTCGGCCTGCTCGGCGTCTGGTACGGCGCGTTCTTCCACGCCCAGGCGCACGCCGTGCTGCCCTACTCGCACTACCTGTCCAAGTTCACCGCCTACCTCCAGCAGCTGGACATGGAGTCCAACGGCAAGTCGGTGACCCGCGACGGCACCCCCGTCGACTGGCAGACCGGCCCGGTGGTCTGGGGCACCCCCGGCACCAACGGCCAGCACGCCTACTACCAGCTGCTGCACCAGGGCACCAAGGTCATCCCGGCCGACTTCATCGGCTTCGCCAAGCCCGTCGCCGACCTGCTCCCGGGCCTGGTCGCCCAGCACGACCTGCTGCTGGCCAACTTCTTCGCCCAGACCCAGGCGCTGGCCTTCGGCAAGACCCCGGAGGAGGTCGTGGCCGAGGGCGTGCCCGCCGAGCTCGTCCCGCACAAGACCTTCAAGGGCAACCACCCGACCACCACCATCCTGGCCGGCGAGCTGACCCCCTCGGTGCTCGGCCAGCTGGTCGCGCTCTACGAGCACAAGGTGTTCGTCCAGGGCGCGATCTGGAACATCGACTCCTTCGACCAGTGGGGCGTCGAGCTGGGCAAGGTGCTCGCCAAGCGGATCGAGCCGGTACTGCTCACCGGCGAGGGCGCGGAGCAGCTGGACAGCTCCACCGCCGAGCTGGTCGCCCGCTACCGCGCGCTGCGCGGCCGCTGATCCCCGGTCGGGGGGGGGGGCGCCGGGGGGGGCCCCCCCCGCGCCCCGCCCGCCCGCCGGCCCCCCCCGGCGCCCCGCGGGGGGGCCGCCCGCGGCGGCCCCCGGCGGCG
>NZ_JBISAI010000020.1:102065-124626 GCF_044391605.1 Kitasatospora sp. NPDC018619 | reverse complement strand
TCCGCCGCGAACGGAGCGATCTTCGCCTCGGCCAGCGAACGCACCGCCTCACGGAGCATCTCGTGCTCCTCGGAGACCCGGAAGAGATCGAAGTCCTGGCTCATGATCGCCACTCCTGTTTCACGACGGTACTCAGTACCCTTCATTATGCATGCGCGCGGCAAAAAGGGAACTCAGTGCCTTCCCTTGGCGGCACTGAGTTCCCTATCCTTTTCGTGCCGAACTTCCGGCGTACCGCCGCCGCAGTTCCACCGCACGAAGCCGGTCCGAGCGCAGGGAGATGACAGCGTGGTCCACTCAGCCATCGATGCCGACACCCGCAGCACGACGCTGTACTTCCAGCGCTGCGCGTGGTGCAACAACCCGACCTTCCAGCGGCTGCTCTGCCCCACCTGCGGCTCCACCGACCTGAGGCTGGAGCCCAGCGAGGGCACCGGCGTGGTGCGCCGCTGCGCCGTCGAGCAGGCCCGCACGCCGCTGGTCCGTCAGAAGTCGCTGATCCGGATGGCGGAGGGCTTCGACGTCTGGTGCATCGTGGACGGGATGCGCAGCACCGTGCCGGTCGGCACCCGGGTGCGGCTGCTCTCCTCCCCCGGCTCCGAGCAGCCGGAGCTGCGGCTGCTGCCGGTGGAGGAGCCGCCGCTGCCGCAGGACCCCGAACCGCGCCCGCTGCCGCCCGCGCAGGGCGGCTTCACCCAGCACCTCGCGGCCTTCGTCGCGGACTGACCCCGCCGAGCGGGCCTTCGGAGGACGCCGGAGGGCGTGGCACCGAGTACCACTCGGCGCCACGCCCTCCACTGTCGTCCCGGCCCGGACCAGGCTTGGCTCAGGCCCGGCTCGGGTTGGCTCAGGCTTGGCTCAGGCCTTGCGGGCCTTCACCTCGGCGGTGAGCTGCGGCAGCACCTCGAAGAGGTCGCCGACCACGCCGTAGTCGGCGAGCTCGAAGATCGGGGCCTCCGGGTCCTTGTTGACGGCCACGATGGTCTTCGAGGTCTGCATGCCGGCCCGGTGCTGGATGGCGCCCGAGATGCCGTTGGCCACGTACAGCTGCGGGGAGACCTGCTTGCCGGTCTGGCCGACCTGGCTGCTGTGCGGGTACCAGCCGGCGTCCACGGCGGCGCGCGAGGCGCCGACGGCCGCGCCGAGCACGTCCGCGAGCTCCTCGACCACGCCGAAGCCCTCGGCGGCACCGACCCCGCGGCCGCCGGAGACCACGATCGCGGCCTCGGTCAGCTCGGGACGGCCCGAGGAGACGCGCGGGGTGCGCGAGGTCACCCTGGCGGCGTTGCCGGTGAACTCCACGGCCACGTTCTCCACCGCGCCGGCGGCCGGGGCGGCCTCCGGGGCGACGGCGTTCGGCTTGACGGTGACGACCGGCGCGCCCTTGCTCACCCGGGAGTCGACGGTGTACGAGGCGGCGAACACCGACTGGGTGGCGATCGGCCCCTGGTCGCCGGCCCGCAGGTCGACGGCGTCGGTGATGATGCCGGAGCCGATCCGCAGCGCGACCCGGGCGGCGACCTCCTTGCCCTCGCCCGAGGACGTCACCAGCACCGCGGCCACGTCGTTGGCCTTGGCGATCTGCGCCAGCGCGTCCACCTTCGGGACGACCAGCCGGTCGGCGAACTCGGCGCCGTCCGCGACGTACACCTTCGCCGCGCCGTACTCGCCGGCCTTCGCCGCGATGCCGGCCGCCGCCTCACCGGCGCCGAGGACGACAGCGGACGGCTCGCCGATGCGGCGGGCCAGGGTCAGCAGCTCCAGGGCCGGCTTGCGGACCGCACCGTCGGCGTGGTCCACCAGGACGAGAATCTCAGCCATTGCTCAATGTCTCCGTGTTTCGCTGGGTCGGGGGGATGGTGGGGCGGCTCAGATGAACTTCTGGTCGGCGAGGAAGCCCGCGAGCGCCTTGCCGCCCTCGCCCTCGTCCTTGACGACCGTGCCCGCGGTCCGCGCCGGACGCGCCGCCACCGACTCCACCGCCGTCCACGAACCCGCCAGACCGACCTCGTCCGCCCCGATCCCCAGGTCGTCCAGGTCCAGCGACTGCACCGGCTTCTTCTTCGCCGCCATGATCCCCTTGAACGACGGGTACCGGGCCTCACCCGACTGGTCCGTCACCGACACCACCGCCGGCAGCTCCGCCTCGACCAGCTCCGTCGCCGCGTCACCGTCCCGACGGCCCCGCACCACGCCGCCCTCGACCGACACCTCCGACAGCAGCGTCACCTGCGGCACCCCCAGACGCTCCGCCAGCAGCGCCGGCAGCACCCCCATCGTCCCGTCCGTCGACGCCATACCACCGATCACCAGGTCGAACCCGGTCTGCTCCAGCGCCTTCGCCAGCACCGCCGACGTCCCGATCACATCCGAACCGTGGATGTCCTCGTCGTTCACGTGCACGGCCTTGTCCGCCCCCATCGACAGCGCCTTGCGCAACGCGTCCTTCGCGTCGTCCGGCCCCACCGTCAGCACCGTCACCTCGGCACCCTCGTTCGCCTCCGCGATCCGCAGCGCCTGCTCCACGCCGTACTCGTCCAGCTCCGACAGGAGGCCGTCCACACCCTCCCGGTCGGTGGTGTGGTCGTCCGAGAAACGACGGTCCCCCGTCGCGTCCGGCACGTACTTCACACAGACGACGATCCTCAAGCTCATGAGCGGTTCTCCTGTCACGGGTGCACGGATGCACTGGATCCATGGCCTCAGGCATGCCGAGGGTACTGAGTGCCAAGTCCGGCCCGGGCGTGGCCCACGCGCGGCAAGCGCCACCTGGACCGGCATACCGTGTCGGCTCTCTTCGACTGGCGTCAGAGGCTCCACGAAGAGAATACGGCACTCAGTACCCCTGGTAAAGGAACTCAGTACCCTTCCCGGTGCCTGCCCCGGCCGGGCGACGTCGCCGGAAAGCGGACACAAGGTTTCCGCAAGCCGCCACCAGGTCTCGTCAATGAATCCGTCAGGCGGCCCGGGGACCATCGACCCGGGGCCCGCCGACGGCCCCGACCTGGGATCAAGGAGGGGGAGACGGATGACCTTGGTGCACGGGGAACAGGACACCACATCGACGAACGGGGACCGAGGCGGCGCGGCCTGGAGCAACAACGGGCCGTGGGAGACGCTGCGGGAGCGCAAGGAGGTGCTGGTCGTCGCACAGACGATGGTGTACGCGAAGCGGCTGCACGACTTCTACGCGCTGCTCGCCTCGGACCTGCGGGTCCACGTCCAGTTCACGGTCGCGCCGCACACGTTCAACCGCGGCGCCACCGAAGTCCTTCGGGCGCTGGGCGGCGCCGTACTGCCCTGGGAGCAGGCGACCCGGCGCGAGTTCGACCTCGTGCTGGCAGCCGGCTCGCAGGGGATGGAGCAGTTGCGCGGCCCGGTCGTCCGTCTGCCGCACGGGGCCGGCAACATCAAGCTGTCCCGGCGCGGTACGCCGGACGGCGAGCGGGCTGCGATCGGCCTCGGTCCGGAGTACCTGTACTGGGAGGGTCGGCTCGTCCCCGCCTCCTTCGCCCTCGCCCACGAGGAGGAACTGCTCGAACTCCGGCGCAGCTGCCCGGAGGCCGTCCCGATCGCCACGGTGGTCGGCGACCCCTGCTACGACCGGATCGCCGCCGCGCTGCCGCACCGCGCTCTCCATCGGGCGGCACTGGGGCTGGGGCCGGAGGAGAAGCTCGTGCTGGTCTGCTCCACCTGGGGCGACGGCTCGCTCTTCACCCGACTCGACGCCGTACTCCCGAGGCTGGCCTCGGAACTGCCGCGGGACGGCTACCGGGCCGTCCTGTTGACCCACCCCAACATCGCGGCGGCGCACAGCGCGTTCGCGGTGCGCTCCTGGGCGCGGGCCACCGCCCGCGGGGCCGTCACGGTCGTCCCGCCCGAGGTGGACTGGCGGCCTCTGCTGGTCGCCGCCGACTTCATCATCGGGGACCACGGTTCGGTCACCTTGTACGGTGCGATGACCGGTGCTCCGGTCCTGCTCGCCGAGTACCCGCACCGCCACGTCAACCCGCGCTCGCCGGCAGCACAACTCGCCCGCATCGCGCCCGCGCTCTGCCCCGGACACGCCCTCGTCGACCAACTCGGTTACGCCGCCGAGCAGTACCGCCCGCAGGAGTACGCCGCCGTCGCCTCCCGGATCAGCTCCGAGCCGGGCCGCTTCGACCGGAACGCCCGTCGGCTGCTCTACCGGATCCTCGGGCTGGGCCAGCCGGCCCACACCCCGGCCCCGGAGCCGCTGCCTCTGCCCGACCCGCTGGATTCGATCGCGGCGGCCGAGTCCCGGCAGGCCGGATGAACGCCGCGCTGCACACGGTGCGGCTGGTGCCGGTCGGCTCGTCGGCGTACGGCGGCCCGGCGTACGGCAGCTCGGCGACCATGCTGTTCGAAGCTCGCGTGACAGCCGCCCTCGGTGTCCACCACGGGCTGCTGGCCACGGTCCCGGCCTCCACGAGGCCGGGGGAACGGTCGGGCCCCGGATTCGTGGACGAGCACCTCGTGCTCGACCTCGCCGAACCCGGCGGGCTCCGCTGGCGCCGGCACGCCGACGTACTCCACCTCGGGCCGGTCCCGCGGGCGGACGCCCGCGCGCGGCTCACGGAGCTGCTGTCGACGCATCCGGGGTGTGCGGTGGCCACCGCCGAACACCGCCCGGGGGCAGTCGTGGTGCTCGCCCGGAACGGGGACCGGCTCGTCCTGCGGACCTCCGCCCCGGCCGAAGGGTCCGTCCCCCCGACGGCCCTCGGCTCGCTGGCGCACGCCTGGCTGGCGGCCGGACGAGCGCTCACCGAACTCCACCGGGTCAGCGCCGCTGTCCCGTGGCTCGACCCCGTCACGCCTCCGGTGGGCCGGCAGGGCGGGTGACGGCGGAGTCGTCCGCGTACGCGGCGAGGCGGTCGGCCAGTCTGGCCGCCTCGGCCGTGGCACCCGCCTCCTGGTAGCGGGCCATGGACTGCTCGAAGCGGGCCCGCGCAGCGTCCGGACGACCACGCCGTTCCTCGACCTGCCCCGCGAACTCCAGCGTCCGTGCCTCCCAGTGCGCCGAGAGCCGGGCCCGGAAGCCCGCGAGGGCCTCCTCCAGGCAGGTGTCGGCAAGGTCGTACGCACCGAGCATTCCGTGCGCCAACCCCAGGAACGCCAGCGCGCGGGCCGCCTCGTAGTGATCACCGATCGAGGCCAACTCGTGGTGCGCCCGCTCGATGGGGGCGACGGCCTGCGCCGGACGGTCCGCAAGCAGCGTCACCTCGCCGTACGCGAGCCGGGCCAGCGCCGATCCGCGCAGGTAGTCCTCGGCCTCCCGGAGCTCCACCACCTGGCGCAGGCACTCGGCGGCCTCGTCCAGGCGGCCTGCCATCCGGTGGGTCTGGCTGAGCCCGTACAGCGCGTCCGCCTGGGCCAGGGGGCGTTCCGTCTCGCGGGCGAGTCCGAGAGCGTCGGTGAACCAGCGCGCCGCCTCCTCCCAGTCGCCCGCGTTCCGCAGGCCGTTCCCGCCCGAGGTGAGCATCCGCAGCTCGCCGGCGCGGTCACCGGCCGCCCGGGCTGCCCGCAGGCCGATCCGGTGGGCCTCGACCCACAGCCGGGCCGGGCGGAGTCTGAGGAACAACGGCCACATGGCGTCGGCGAGTTGCCAGGCGGCCGCGGGCCGGTCCAGCTGCTCGCACCAGCGCAGCACGTCGGCGAGACGGTCGCGTTCCTCGTCGAGCCAGCCCACGGCCTCTACGTCGTCCGCGAACTCCCTGGCCGGGTGGCGCGATCGGGTGCGGTAGTCACGGTCGAGCGTTCGGTGGCTCGGCGAGATCACCGCCTCGGCGGCGGTCGTGGAGGCGAGGTACCAGTCGACGAGCCGGTCGAGCGCGCGACGGCCGGCCTCGCCCTCCCGGAGTTCCCGTCCGTGGGCCTCGGCGTGCAGCCGGACCAGATCGTGGAAGCGGAACCGCTCCGGTCCGCGCTCCTCCAGCAGGTGCACGTCGACGAGAGCGTCCAACAGTCCGTCGGCCACGGCCGGCTCCACGTCCGCCAGGACGGCGGCGTTCTCCAAGGTGAACTCGGGAAAGGGCAGCAGGCCCAGCAGGCCGTAGAGCCGGGCGGCCCCCGTCTCCAGCACCCCGTAGGAGGCGTCCAGCAGGTCCTGCACCGTCTCCCCCTCGACGTTCAGCACCGCCAGCCGGTCGGTACCGCGCCCCAGCATCTGCGCGGTCGCGGCGAGAGACTGGGCCGGACGCGCCGCGATCCGGGCGGCCGCCAGGCAGATCGCCAGCGGCAGCCCGGCGCAGGCCTCCACCACTTCGGCTGCGGCCTCGCTCTCGTCGACCACCCGACGCTTGCCGACCCGCTCGGCCAGGATCTCGGCGGATGCCTCCCGCGCGAGCGGGATCAGCGGCCGGAACACCGCGCCGTCGATGCCCAGTCCGGTGAGCCGGCGGCGGCTGGTCACCACGACCACCGTGTGGTCCGCACCGGGGAGCAGCGGCCGCACCTGGGCCGCCGTCGAAGCGTTGTCCAGCAGCACCGCGATCCGCCGCTCCGCCGCCAGCGAGCGCCAGAGCGCGGCGCCCTCCTCCAGGCTCCCGGGTACCGGCGAGATCCCGAAGGCACGCAGGAAGCCGCCGATGGCCTCGGCCGGGTCGGCGGGGCCACCGGGCGCGTAGCCGCGCAGATCGGCGTAGAGCTGGCCGTCCGGGAAGCGGTCGGCCTGACCGCGCAGCCACTGGGCGGCCAGCGCCGTCTTCCCGACCCCGGCGGGGCCGGTCACCACCACGGTGACGTCCGCTGCGACGGCCGGGGGCAGGGAGCGGTCCAGTGCGGCCAGGTCCGCCTCCCGCCCGATCAACCTGCGGGGACACGGCGGGAGTTGGCGTGGTGTGGGCAGGGCTGGCGGGCCGTGCAGATGCAGTCCGCCGTGGATCGATCCGGCCTGCACCACCGGGCCGGAGACCGTCACCGCGCCGGCCAGCGAGTTCCGTACCACTCCGTACGGCAGGTTGACGTCGTTCACGGGCACCCGCCGAACACGGTCGATCCTGTCACTGGCTCCCCCTTGCCTCGGACGAATAAGCCGCGGTGCATTACCAGGTGACATGACGTCAGTCCTAGGCTATTCCCAAAGGAACCCTTCGAGAAGTGCTTCGATGCTATGGTCGATCGCCCAGAGGCGTGCGATGCTCACCCGCGACACGGCAAGCTGGTAGCCAACCGGCGGGGGGCGTCGCATGAGGTTCCATCTCCTGGGTTCAGTTGAACTGTCGGTGAACGGAGAGCCATTGGCGATTCCGTCCGACAAACGACGGCAGTTGCTGGCCGCTCTGGCCCTGGAGGTCGGGAGGCCTCTCTCCCATACGTCGCTCGTGTACCGACTGTGGGGCGAAGACCCTCCTCCCAGCGCGTTGAGCAGCCTCTACAGCCACGTTTCCCACCTGCGCGGACTCCTGAGGCGGGCAGCCCGGTCCAGTGGAACGAAGAACCTCCGGGAAGCGCCGACGATCGACACCAAGTCGCATACGTACACCCTGCAGGCGGACCCTCTGCTGATCGACTGGCACCGCTATCTGGACCTCTCCGACAATGCCGGACGACTCGCCGAGAACGGACAGGACCACCAGGCCAGAACCGTCCTGAGCCGGGCCATGAGCCTGTGGTGCGGCGAACCGCTGGCCGGCCTGCCCGGCGCCTGGGCCCAGACCACCCGCGCGGCCATGACCGACCAGCACTTCATCACCACGCTGCGCCGGATCGAGATCGACCTGCGCATCGGCCGCTTCGCCGAGCTGATCCCCGAACTCACCGCCCTGCGCGAGGACCGGCCCGCCGACGAAAGGCTCGCCGGCCACCTCATGACGGCGCTCTACGCCGTCGGCCGACAATCCGACGCACTGGCCGTCTACCCGGCCGTCGCCCGCCTGCTCCACGCCGAGTTCGCCACCGAGCCCGGCGAGTCCCTCACCGGCCTCCACCAGCGGATGCTGCGCGGCGAACCACTCCCGGGAGCGCCCGAGCGGACCACGGCCACCCTGGCCCCCGACCCGCCGGCCGTGCCGCCGAAAGGGGCCCCCGGTCGGCACCGGCTGATCGGCCGCGAGGACGACCTCCGGCGCGTGCTGCCCGGCCCGGACGCCCGGCTCGCCCAGGGGGGCGTCGTGACCGTCTCGGCGATCCTCGGCATGCCCGGAGTCGGCAAGACCACCCTCGCCCTGCACGCCGCGGACCTCATGCGCGAGCACTTCCCGGACGGCTACGTCTACCTCAACCTGCGTGCCCACGTCGGCAACCAGCCGCCGCTGGCCTCGGAGGCCGCGGGCGCCCTGCTGCTCAGGCGCCTGGGCGTGCCCGCCACCACCATCCCGCTCGACGCGGACGAGCTGTTCGCCCTGTGCGCCGAAGTGCTGTCCTCGCGCCGAGCCGTCGTCGTGCTCGACGACGCCTCTAACGCCGCTCAAGTCCGCCCGCTGCTGCCGCCCGCGCCGACCGCTCTGGTGATCGTCACGAGCCGCCAGCGGCTCACCGAGCTCCCCGACGCCCGGCCGGTGTTCCTGGACGTGCTGACGGTGGACGACGCGGTGGCACTGTTCACCAACGTCGTGGGCCCCGAGCGTTCTGCGGACACCGAGAGCGTCATCAGGATCGTCGAGCGCTGCGGGTGCCTACCGCTCGCCGTGGAGCTGGTCGCCAGCCGCTTCAAGGGCCGCCCGTCCTGGAGCCTGAAACACCTCGCCCGGCGCCTCTCCCGCGAGGGCGGCGGCCGACTCGCGGAGATCCGCACCAATTCGGGCGGCATCGTCCAGGTCTTCGAGCTGTCGTACCGCTGCCTCTCCGCCAACCAGCGATCGGCTTTCCGGCTTCTGGGCATCCACCCGGGACCGGACTTCGGCGTTCAGGCGGCGGCGGCCTTGCTCGGATGGAAGCTCGACAAGACGGACGAGGTGCTTGAGGCGCTCCTGAACGTTCACATGATCATCGAAATCTCACCCGACCGCTATCAACTGCACGATCTGTTGCGCGAGTTCTCGGTGGCCCTGGGAGTGGAACACGATCAACGGCAAGCCGCGACCGAACGGCTGCTCCACTTCGCCCTGCGCGCCGCCGACCGGGCGGACCGGCTGCTCTATCCCCATAGACCGAGGACCCGACTCCCGGACGATCAACAACTCGCCGGCATGGCGGAATTGTTGAGCGACATCGAGCTGAACTCTCCGGAAAGCGCGCGGACTTGGCTGAATGTCGAACACGCCGGCCTGATCGCCCTGGCCACGCACGCACGCCGGGCCGGACTCGCCGAGCAGGGCGCCTGGCTCGCCCACGTCCTGGCCGGGCACCTGGACGCCGAGGCCTACTGGAACGAGGCGCAGGACCTGCACCGAGCGGCGGCGGCCCACTGGCGGTCGCAGGCGAACCACCGGCAGGAGGCACGGGCACTGATCGATCTGGGAGCGACGCTTGCCAACGCCTCCCACTACGAGCCGGCCGCCGCAGCCCTCGAACGCGGACTCGGCCTCGCCCGCGCGGACGGCGACCTGGACGCGGTGGCCAACAGCCTCAACCTGCTCGGCCGGCTGCGCTGGGAGCAGACCCGACTCCATGAGGCGCTGGCGATCCAACAGGAAGTGTTGGCCATTCGAGAGGAGCAGGGCGACCAGTGGAACGCCACGCGCTGCCTCGTCAACATCGGCATCCTGCACCGGTCGGTGGGGGACGAGGAATCGGCCCGCGCCGTCTACAGGACCGCATTGCCACTGGCCCGGAAGTTCGCCGACCGGATTCTCGAATTCCGCATCCTGAACAATGAGGGGGAGCTCCACCTCAGCGCCGGGCAAATCGCAGCAGCACGGGAAATCTTCGAACAGATACTGGGAACCGTACGCGAAGCCATTCCTCCACTGGATCTCTCCATCGCCCGCGCCAACCTCGCGGAAACGCTGGACATCCCGGACGAACTCGAAACCGCCCTCGCGCTCTACCGGTCGGCCCTCACGACTTTCCGCGAATTCGGAGCAGTCCGCCACGAGGCTGACGGCCGTAACGGGCTCGGCCAGACCCTGCTCGCCGCCGGTCGGCACAGAGAGGCCCGGGAGCAGCACGCCCTTGCCCTGGAGCTGGCACGTTCGATCGGTACCGCCCGCGAACAGGCGGCCGCGCTGCGCGGCCTGGGCCGCTGCGAGGCGGCGGCCGGAAGCCGGCCGGCCGCCCTCGCCCATCTGACAGCGGCCCTCACTTTGGCGGAACAGGTCGGCATCGCGGACGAGGCCGCACGGATCCGATCGGCGATTGCCAACGCAGGATCGTAATCTTCATATAATCGCCATTAGTCGAATCCACGTTCGGGGTTCGGATGCCGATTTGGATCTTGTCGCCCAGGTGTGCGAAGCTCTACGCCACCAGCGGCCCTGCCGACCGAATCGGACCAGAAAGCAAGTGCGCCATGAGCACGTTCATCTGCATAGTCCACATAGCCGCCGACTTCCTCGCGTCGAGCTCGATCTGGTGCTAACCGCGGAGGACGACGGCCGCCTCTCCCGTGTAGACCCGGAAGGTCAGGCTCTCCTGGAGGTAGAGCTGGATCGTTTCGGCATCGTGGGAGAGGTAGCCCACCGAGGCGTCCTGGCCGAGGTGGAGCTCGAAGTCCCCGCCGCGGGCGGAGAGCAGGTAGGCGCCCTCGATCGCCGGGGCCCAGATGATCTCGCCGTCGAGGAGGCGGGCGAGGTGGTTGTGGACGGGGTAGCCGTGGTCGCTGGTCTCGTTGACGGCGGTGAAGGCCGCGGCGCCGAGGAGGAGTGAGTAGGGGCCGCCGACGCCGGCGAGGCGGAGGGCGGTGAGGCCGCGGCTGACGGCCTCCGGGTACTCGCGGACGTCCTCGGGGAGCTGGACCGGGGGGTTGGTGGAGGCGGCGCGGATGCCCTCGATGGCGGCGGCGCGGTAGCCCTCGAAGAGGGCGCGGTCCTCGGCCAGGGCGAGCTTGCGGGCGGCGTCCTTGACGGGTTGCCAGTCGGAGTCCCGGGAGCCGCGTTCGACGTCGTCCACGGCGTCGCGGCGGACGGTGAAGGGCACGCGCAGTTCGACCACCGGCTGGACGGTGCGGGCGCGGGCCTGGATCCCGTCGGTCGGGGGGTCGACGGCGGTCAGGTGGCCGGTGCCGACGGCGGCGAGGGTGGCTCCGTCGGGGCCGGCCAGGTCGACCACCCGGCGGCCGGCGATGTGGAGCTTGAAGGTCTGGCGGGCTTCCTCCTCGATCTCCGCCCAGGCGGCGGCGGAGATCGGGGCGAGGTCCCGGTGGAGGTTGTTCATGGGCGCGGTCCTGTTCGGGGCTGGTTTCAGGAGGTCTGCTTGAGGCTGCCGATGCCGAGCGAGCCGTCCCCGGAAGCCGGACCGGGGTCGGGGCCAGGGTCGGGGTCGGAGGCGCCGGGCGGCGCCGGTGGCGGGGAGTCGCCGGACGGCGCCGGCGGCGGGGAGTCGAGGAAGTCGGCGGTCGGGACGAAGAACAGCCCGCCGGTGACGGCGGTGGAGAAGTCGAGCAGCCGGTCCGTGGTGCCCGGCGGGTTGCCGACGAACATGTTGCGCAGCATCTCCTCGGTCACCCCGGGGTCGGCCGCGTAGCCGATGAAGTAGGTGCCGGACTCCCCGCCCCGGTCGAAGGAGCCGAACGCCATGTTGAAGCGGACGATCTTCCGCTCCTCGCCGTCCGGGCCGGTGATCACGGTGAGCGCCACGTGGGAGTCGGCGGGTTTGACGTCGTCGGGCAGTTCGATGTCGGTGAGCTTGGTGCGGCCCACCGCCCCCTCCTGCTGTTCGACGCTCAGGGCGTTCCACTTGTCCAGGTCGTGCAGGTACTTCTGGACGACGACGTAGCTGCCGCCGGCGAACTGCCGGTCCTCCGCGCCGACCAGGGCGGCGCTCACCGCGGCCCGGCCCTCCGGGTTCTCGGTGCCGTCGACGAAACCGAGGAGGTCCCGGTCGTCGAAGTACCGGAAGCCCTGGACGGCGTCGGCCACGGCGACCGACCCGCCGAGCCGGCCGACGAGCTGCCCGGCCAGCTCGAAGCAGAGGTCCATCCGCTCGGCCCGCAGGTGCAGCAACAGGTCGCCGGGGGTGGCCGGGGCCCGGTGGCGGGGGCCGGCCACCTCCTGGAAGGGGTGCAGGCAGGCCGGCCGGGGGCCGTCGAAGAGGCGGTCCCAGAGGTCGGAGCCGATCCCGGTGACACAGGTGAGGCCGCCCTCGGGGGCCCGGAAGCCGACGGAGCGGCGCAGCCCGGCGAGGTCGGGCAGCAGGTCGCGGACGGCGGCCTCGCCGCCCGGCCGGACGGTGAGCACCAGGAAGATCGCCGCGCCGGTCAGCGGCGACAGCACCGCCTGCGGGGCCGGGTCCGGGGCGCCGACAGGTACGGGTGCGGAGGCGGGGGCCGGGGCGGGGCCCCCGCCCAGCAGGTCGGGCTGCATGGTCACGATGCTCCTCGGATCGCCTGGGCGGCTTCCCACTCGGCTCGGTAGTCGGCGAAGATCTGCTTCAGGTGGTGCCCGATCTTCAGGTAGTCGAGGTCGTCCAGGTTCGCCAGCGAGACCCGTACGGACCACTCGGGCCCGTCGAAGCCGCCGCCGTTGAGCAGCACCACCCCGGTCTGCTCGGCGAGCCGGAACAGCGGCTCGGTGGGCTCGTAGTTCTTCTCCAGGAAGGACGCGAAGCCCGGCCCGGCGACCCGCTCGGCCTCGGCCAGCAGGTCGAGCTCGACGTAGTAGCCGGCCCGGCCGGGGTCCTCCGAGATCCTCATCCCGGAGCCCTCCAGCAGCAGGTCGAGCCGCCGGCGGACGATCCCCTGCACCCGTGCCTTGTACGCCTTGCCCTCGGGCAGCAGCGCGAACAGCGAGAAGAGCACCATCTGGACCTGTTGCGGCAGGCTGAGCCCCGCGGTGTGGTTGAGCGCGACCTGCCGGGAGTCGGCGACCAGGCGGTCGATGAAGCGGATCTTCCCCGGCTCCAGGCTCAGACTGCCGTACCGCTTCGCGAGGCGCTCCTGCTGATCCGCCGGAAGGGCGGCGATCAGCTCGTCGACCACGTTGTCCCGGTCCAGGCCGATCACCCCGAGGCGGTGGCCGGTGGCGCCGTAGTGCTTGGAGTACGAGTAGACGAGCAGGGTGTTGCGGGGCAGCTCGGCGGCCAGGGTGCGGAAGCCGTCGACGAAGGTGCCGTAGACGTCGTCGGTGACGATCAGCAGGTGGGGGTTGGCGGTGGCCACGATCTGCTTGATCTGCTCGGTGACCTGCCGGGACAGCGCCAGGGAGGGCGGGTTGCTGGGGTTGACCAGGCAGAGCAGCCGGATCCGCGGGTCGGCCAGCTTGGCGACCTCCTCGGCCGGGTAGCGCCACTCCCGCACCCCGGTCTCCACCAGCCTGTTGGCCTCGATCCGGACCACCTCGAAGTCGTAGTCCTCCAGCTCGGGGATCTCGATGTACGGGGTGAACACCGGCACCATCAGTGCGATCCTGTCGCCCTTGTGCAGCAGGCCGTTCTTCATCAGGGAGTCGAAGACGTAGCACATCGCGGCGGTGCCGCCCTCGGTGGCGAAGAGTTCGGGCTGCCCCGGCGACGGGGGCCGCCGGTCCATCAGCTCCTCCTGGAGGTAGCCGCGGACGATCTGCTCGGCGTGCACCAGCATCCGGTCGGGGACGGGGTAGTTGTCGCCGATGCCGGCGTCGGCGAGCTCGTGGAGGAAGGCCTCGCGCTCGAACCCGAAGCGGTCGACGGCGAGTTCGACGCTGCGCCGGAGGAGTTCGATGCCGGGCAGCTCGGGGTGGCTGCGGACGAAGGCGTCGAAACGGCCGTCGATGCCGGCCCGCTCCGGCATGCCGCCGAGGTCGTCGGCGGTCCAGACCCGGCGGCTCTCCCCCAGCGCGAAGTGGCCGAGTGCGAGGAAGGCCTCCCGGGGGCCGGTGCAGACCCAGTTCGGGTTGCCGCGCCCGGCGTTGAGCATGTGGGCGGTGGACTTCTCCTTCTGCCCGGGCTGGTTGCGCTGGTAGGCCTCGGCGAGCCGGACGAACTCCGCCTTGAGCTCGAAGGGGCTGAGCCGGGCCAGCCGGCGGATCTCCTCGCGACCGATGGTGGGCTTCGTCATGGTGTTCTCAACTCTCCTTGGAGGAAAGGGCGTTCAGCCCAGCAGGGCGACGATGACGGCGCCCCAGACGGTCAGCAGCACGTTTCCGGCCGCGTACGGAATCGTGTAGCCGAGGGTCGGGATCTGGCTGCGGGAGGCCTCGTTGACGGCACCGATGGCCGCGGTCGTGGTCTGGGCGCCGGCCACCACGCCCATCAGGATCGGGGTGCGCATCCGGAACACCAGCCGCCCGACCAGCAGCCCGGCGACCAGCGGCAGTACGGTGGCCACCGCGCCCCACACCAGCAGCCCCCAACCCGCCTGCGCGAGGCCGCTGGTGAAGCCCGGGCCGGCGTTGATGCCGACGATGGCGACGAAGGCGCAGAGCCCGAAGGTGTCCATGAACCACTGGGCGCCGGGCGGCACGTTCCCGTAGGTCGGGTACCTGCCGCGGAGCCAGCCGAAGACCAGGCCCATGATCAGCGCGCCGCCGGAGGTGGAGAGGCTGATCGGCACGCCGCCCGCGGTGAGCGCCGGGATGCCGATGCAGCCGCCGAGGAAGATGCCCAGGCCCACCCAGGTCATGTCGGTGGCGAAGCTGGTCGGCACCGGCTTGCCGAGGGCCCGGCAGGCCGGGTCGACCAGCCGCTGGGGCCCGGTGAGCACCAGGGTGTCGCCGCGCTCCAGCTCGGTGGAGAGCCGGTACGGGAACTCGGCGCCGGAGCGGTACACCTTGTCGATGAAGACGCCGACCATGAACGGCTCCCGGCGCACCTCGGCGACGGTCCTCCCGACCTGCGACTTCTCGGAGACCACCACGTGCAGCTGTTCGGTGCGGTAGCCGAGCAGCCCGGCGTCGTCGGCCTCCGGCCCGATGGCGGCGGCCGGGTCGAACTCGACGAGGTCGTGCCGCAGCGCGCTGACCGCGAGCACGTCGCCGCGCTCGACGACGGTCTGCTGCGTGTGGGCCAGGATCTCCCCCGCGCGCCGGACCCCCGTGATGTAGATCCGCCGCCCGAGCCGCCGCTGCTGCTCCTCGACGGCCTCGATGGTGTGCCCGACGAGGCCGCCGACGGCGGTGAAGGCGCGCAGCACGACCTCGTAGTAGCCCTCGCCGAGGTCCGGGTCGCTCTCCGGCGCGTCCAGTTCGACGGCCAGCTCGCGGCTCTCCTCCGCGAGGTCGCTGCGCATCAGCCGGGGCGCGATGTTGGCCAGCAGGACGGCGCAGAGGATGGTGCCGAGCGGGTAGGTGACGGCGTAGGCGACGGGGACGAGGTTCTGCTCCTCCTGGAGGCGCTCGGCACTCAGCCCGTGGATCTGGCCGATGGCGTCCTGGGCGACGCCGATGACGGCCGACTGGGTGAGCGCTCCGCCGAGCAGCCCGGCACCGAGCCCGGGGCCGTAGCCGAGCATGGCGGCGAAGGCGTAGCAGACGCCGAGGCCGACCAGGCAGACCACCAGGGCGACGCCGACCTGCGGCAGGCCGTCCCGTCTGAGGCCGCGGAAGAACTGCGGCCCGACCTTGTAGCCCAGGGCGAACAGGAACATGATGAAGAACACCGACTTGACCGTGCCGTTGACCGGTACGCCGACGGCCCAGCCGGTGACCAGCCCGGCGACCAGGCAGCCGGTGACGGCGCCCAGGCCGATCGCCCGGTAGTGGATCCGTCCGATCAGGAAGCCGATCGCGATGGTGAGGAAGATCAGCAGTTCCGGGTACGGCTTGAAGACGTGGTCGGTGATCCAGCCCACGGGCCCGTTCCCTTCTCGCCGCGGTGCGGCGGCGGTACTCGACGGCGGTTGTGGCGGTGGCGGTCGTGACGGTCCCGCGCAGGGCGGTCGCGCACAGGGCGGTCGCGCACAGGACGGTCGCGCACAGGACGGTCGCGCGCAGCGCGGTGGCGGCCGCGGCGACGGTGGTCCTGACGCCTCGTCATCTCAGGCCCCGAGCATGCCGACCAGGATCGGACCGGTCAGCGGGAGCAGGAAGTTGGAGATGGTGTAGGTGATCGTGTAGCCGAGCATCGGGATGCTGCTCTGCGCGATGTTGGTGACCGTGGTGATCGCCGGGGTGCTGCACTGCTGGCCGGCGATGGCGCCGACCAGGATCGGCGGCTCGATCCGCAGCAGCCTGCGGCCGACGACCAGCGAGAGCACCGCGGGGACGGTGACCATGAGGATGCCGGAGAGCGGCAGCAGCACCGGGTGGTCCCGGAGCAGCGCGGCCGCGTCCGGGCCGGCGGCCAGGCCGGTGACGGCGATGAAGACGGAGAGCCCGAGGTCCTTGGCGGTCTGCGCGGCGACCGGCGGGTAGGCCCCGAAGGTGGGCCGCTGGGCCCGGAACCAGCCGAAGACCAGGCCGGAGACCAGGCAGCCGCCGCCGGTGCCGAGCGAGAGCGCGGCGTTCCCGGCGTGCACGGTGACCAGGCCGATCAGCACGCCGACACAGATGCCGAGGCTGATGTAGATGTAGTCGATGGCGTCCTTGCGGATGCCGACGCCGGCCTTGGCGGCGAACCGCTCGACGGCCGACCGGGAGCCGGTGACGGTCACCGTGTCGCCGCGGCGCAGCTCGGTGTCGGCGACGGCCGGCAGGTGCTGGTCGACGCGCTGGACGTCGGTCAGGTAGATCCCGGCGGTCGTGGCCGGCTGCTCCGCCGCCACCTCCCCGGCCGTCCGGCCGACGTAGTCCCGGTTGGTGAGGACGACGTCGCGGACGACCAGCGGGCTGTCCAGACCGGGCACGCCGGAGGTCTCCGGGCCCAGGTCGTGGCCGGTGTCGATGACCGCCTCGCGGCGGCCGACCAGCAGCACCAGGTCGCCGCGGCGCAGCCGGAAGTCCCGCTCGGGGTGGCGGGTGCGGCCCGCCCGCCGGACGCCCTCGACGGTGACCAGGCCCGGCTGGATCTCCTCCACCTGGGCGATGGTCGAGCCCTCGCCCTGGGAGACCAGGTAGGTGCGGCCGACCAGCGGGGGCAGTGCGGGCTGTTCGTCCCCGGCCTGCGAGCCCTGGCCGCCGCGCAGCTTCTGCCACAGCTCCCGGGAGGCGTCGGGCAGCTTGATCCGCATGACCAGCGGGAAGATCTGGCTGGTCAGCAGGACGATGGAGACCAGGCCGAAGAGGTAGCAGACGGAGTAGGCCGCGGCCACGTGGTTCTGCAGCTGGGCGGCCTGGTCGGCACTGAGGCCGGAGAGGTTGGAGATCGCCTCCTGCGCGGTGCCGACCACGGCCGACTCGGTGGCCGCCCCGGCGAGGATCCCGGCCGCGGTGCCGACGTCCAGGTCGAAGGCCTTGCCGATGCCGTAGGCCATCCCGACGACCAGCACCGCCTCCATGACGCAGAGCACCGCGAAGCGCAGGCCCTTGGCGTTGAGGTTGGCGAAGAACTGGGGCCCGGCGATGTAGCCGAGCGAGAAGATGAACAGGGCGAAGGCGACGTTCTTGACGTCGGCGTGGACGCTGACGTGCCGGCTGCCGATCAGCATGGCGACGATCAGCGTGCCGCAGATGCCGCCGAGCTGGATCGGCCCGACCCGCAGCTTGCCGAGCAGGTAGCCGAGCGCCAGGCAGACGAACAGCGCGAGGACGGGGTTCTCCCGCAGCAGGCTCACGGCAGCCGCTCCCGCCGCGGCGCGGGGACGCCGAACGGGGGACGGACCAGGACTAATCTGATCATGGGAATGATTACACCGCAAAGCGGACAATCCGGCACGGCCGACGCGCAGCCGAAGGACCCCGACGGGGTGGGCCGAAAGGCCCCGACGGCGCGCTTCCCGCGGGGCCGTTCGCCCCTGGGCACGGGCCCGGACGCGCCGGGGCGGGCGCCTTCCTGAACGCGCCGGGCCGGCCGCCTCCCCGGACGCGCCGGGGGCGGGCGCGCTCCCCGCGCACCCGCCCCCGGACCTGCTCAGACCTTCAGCGCCGCCAGCTGCTCGGCGAACGGCACCACCCGCTCGGCCGGCGCCGGCACCGCCGGGGCGCGCCCGGCCAGCAGGGCCGCCAGCTCGCCGGCCGCCCGGTCGATCCGGCGCGGCAGGCCGTCGGTGAGCCCGTCCCCCGCCGCGCCCCAGTCGTCGGTGGCCGCGTACACGGCCGTCGGCAGCACCACCGCGCGCAGGTAGCTGAACAGCGGGCGCACGGCGTGCTCCAGGGCGAGCGAGTGCCGGGGCGTGCCGCCGGTGGCGGCGATCAGCACCGGCTTGCCGGTGAGCGCGTCGTTGTCGATCACGTCGAAGAAGGACTTGAACAGACCGCTGTACGAGGCCGTGAAGATCGGCGTCACCGCGATCAGCGCGTCCGCCTGCGTCACCGCCTCGATCGCCGCACGCAGCCCGGCCGCCGGGAACCCGGTCACGAAGTTGTTGGCGATGTCCACGGCGAGGTCCCGGAGTTCGACCACGGTGACCTCCGCCTCCCGCCCCTGGAGCGCGAGGCGGCGCACGGTCGACTCGGCGAGCCGGTCCGCCAGCAGGCGCGTCGAGGACGGCTTGCTCAGCCCGGCGCTCACCACCACCAGCTTGAACGCGGTCACCTGGCCACCTCCGCCTTCTCGTCCTTCTTCTCGTCCGCCGCGTCGCGGGCCGCGACCAGTGCGGCGTGGGTCGGCCCGTCCGGCACCTCGGCCGGGCGGCCCTTGGCGAACTCCTCGCGCAGCACCGGTACGACCTCCTCGCCGAGCAGGTCCAGCTGCTCCAGCACCGTCTTCAGCGGCAGGCCGGCGTGGTCCATCAGGAACAACTGGCGCTGGTAGTCGCCGAAGGTCTCGCGGAAGGTCAGCGTCTTCTCGATGACCTCCTGCGGGCTGCCCACGGTCAGCGGGGTCTGCTCGGTGAACTCCTCCAGCGAGGGCCCGTGCCCGTACACCGGCGCGTTGTCGAAGTACGGACGGAACTCGCGCACCGCGTCCTGGGAGTTCTTGCGCATGAACACCTGCCCGCCGAGGCCGACGACGGCCTGCTCGGGGGTGCCGTGGCCGTAGTGGGCGAAGCGCTCGCGGTACAGGTTGATCAGCTTCCTGAAGTGCTCCTTGGGCCAGAAGATGTTGTTCGCGAAGAAGCCGTCGCCGTAGTAGGCGGCCTGCTCGGCGATCTCGGGGCTGCGGATCGAGCCGTGCCAGACGAACGGCGGGACGTCGTCCAGCGGGCGCGGCGTGGAGGTGAAGCCCTGGAGCGGGGTGCGGAAGCGCCCCTGCCAGTCCACGACCTCCTCGCGCCACAGCTGGCGCAGCAGCGCGTAGTTCTCGATCGCGAGCGGGATGCCCTGGCGGATGTCCTGGCCGAACCACGGGTAGACCGGGCCGGTGTTGCCGCGGCCCATCATGACGTCCACCCGGCCCTCCGCCAGGTGCTGGAGCATCGCGAAGTCCTCGGCGATCTTCACCGGGTCGTTGGTGGTGATCAGCGTGGTCGAGGTGGAGAGGATGATGCGCTCGGTCTGCGCGGCGATGTAGCCGAGCATGGTCGTCGGCGAGGACGGGACGAACGGCGGGTTGTGGTGCTCGCCGGTCGCGAAGACGTCCAGGCCGACCTCCTCGGCCTTGCGGGCGATGGCGACCATCGCCTTGATCCGCTCGTGCTCGGTCGGGGTGCGGCCGGTGGTCGGGTCGGTCGTCACGTCGCCGACGGAGAAGATTCCGAACTGCATGCTGATCACCACATCCCAGGTAGTCCAACTTTCAACCACCTTAGCATCCGGGCGGCCCGCGGTATTCCCCTGACCGTCGTCCGTGCTCTGCGACGACAGTGGAAGGCGCGGGCGGGCCAACAGGGCCTCCCGCGGAAGGGCGGCGGACGCGGACCCGCCCCCGGCGGGGCGCCGCAGCGCTCCGCCGGGGGCGGTCACCTGTCCGTTGCCGTGCCCGGCTCAGAATTCGCTCGTGACCCTCACCCCGCTGAAGCCCTGCGTGGCGTAGAGGCTGAAGTAGACGTAGCCCGCCGGCGGGTCCGTGACGGTCAGCGTCTCGGCGTTGTCCGGGCCGGCCGAGTGGGTGGCACTGGTCCCGGTGTACGCCCAACCGGTCGGGCTGTAGTAGAGGTCGCCGTTGCCGGTGCCGCCGCTGGTGGTGACCTTCACCTGCTTGGTACCGGCCGGCACCAGCAGGTAGAAGTGCGCGTAGTTGCCCGTGGTCGCCGCGACGTTGCTGCGGGTGCAGTCGGCGGCCAGCTGCCGGGTGTCGGTGCCGGCGCACTCGGGCAGCTGCGGCTGGCCCGGGGTGTCCGTGGCGCAGCCGCCGGCCGCGCACTTCGTCAGCCAGCTGTCGAAGTCCGCGTCGTAGCGGGTGCCGATGGTGGTCTTCAGAATGGCGCGGGCGCCGTCCCAGTCACCGGTGCGGTACTTGGCCAGGACGGCGTCCAGGTCGGCGCGGTGCTGCTCCAGCATGTAGCGCACGGCCAGGTAGCCCCAGCGGTAGACCCGGTCCTGGTCGCCGTAGGCGGTGTCGAAGAGGTCGCTCAGCTTGTAGCTGTGGCGACCGGCCACCGCGATGGCGCCGTCGTTGGTCACCTTGCGGTAGGAGTACGAGACGTACTCGGCGAAGCCCTCGACCCACCAGACGGTCGGGGTCCTCATGCCGGCCTCGAAGTCGCCGTACATGTCGAACCGGCCGTCGAGGTAGTGGGTGTACTCGTGGTTGAGGTTCCAGATCTCGAAGGACGGGCGGGCCCACTCGGCCTCGTAGCAGAGGAAGCGCGGCTGGTTGCCGGCCTTGTCCGGCTCGCCCTCCAGGTACATGCCGCCGTTGTCGGTGTCGATGCCGTAGATCGCGGCCGCGAGCACCTGGTAGTCGAGCGAGGAGTGGAAGACCACGACCTCGATCGTGCCGTTGTTGTCGTCCTTGACCGGGCCGCCGTCCCGGACCACCGAGTGGAAGTACGCGTCCTGGCCGTTGAGGCTGGTGCAGGAGGTGGCCAGCTGGGTGGCGTCCAGCGCCTGGGCCAGCACGGTGATGCTCGGGCTGCAGGTGTGCTTCACCGTCAGCACGCCGGCCTTGAGCTGGTCGGCCTTGTTGCAGGTGCCGTAGTACGAGCAGTTGCCCGCGTCGTAGTAGTCGACGCCCTCGGCGACCGCGGCCCACTGGTAGACGGTGCGGCCCCTGGGCTCGGACGCGCCGGCCAGCGTCCTGGCGAGCGGACGGACCTTGGCCTGGAGGGCGGTGTCCTTCAGGAAGCGGGTGAGCTCCTTGGTCGCGTTGTAGACCAGCACCCCGTAGGCGTCGCCGAGCAGGGCGTTGTTGCGCACCGCGAAGTCGGACAGCGCGTCCAGCACGCTCGGGTCGGCCTCGACGGCCGTGTCGAAGCCGGGCACCTGGTGGCCGCGGAACAGCACGGTGAACACCGGGTTGACGGCCCAGGCCAGGCCGGCCGGGTTCCAGGTGTCGGCGCGGTAGTCGCCCAGCAGCCGCTTGACCACCGGCAGGTAGCGGATGTTCTCCTGCGCGCTGTCGATCAGGGTGACGGCCTCGCCCAGGATGGGCGCGTTGCCCGCGGCGACGTCGCGCGAGTGCGCGCTGTTGAAGAAGGCGTCCAACCCGGACCGGATCGCGCTCCGGAGGCCGGCGCCGTACTCCCCGACGTCCTCCTTGTGGTACCACTGCACGAAGTAGCCGGCGCGCAGGTAGAGCACCAACTGCTCGACCGAGGTGCTGTTGTCACCGGGGTAGCCGGCCGAGGCGTCGCGCAGCGCGTAGGCCACCGTGCTCATCTGCTCCTCGCGGAACGCGCCGCGCGCGTCGCCGCCGGTGAGCTGGAACAGGCTGTTGACGCACGGGATGTCGGCGGCCTTGATGTGCTGGACCAGGTCGCTGCCGGTCCGGCCGGTGAAGTCGGCGACGGTACAGGGCTTTTCGGCTGCCGCGCCGAGCCCGACGGCCCTGGCGCTCTGCCGGACCTCGGCCGGCCGGGTGTCGACCGGGAGCGGGGCGCGCTGGTCGGGCGAGGCCGGCTGCTGCCCGCTGTCGGCTCGTCCGGGCGCGTCGAGGGCGGGCTGCGGGGCAGGCCCGGTGGGGACGGGGGACGGCGCGCCGCCGGGGGCGGGGGGCGCGGCGGCGTGGGACTGCGGGGCGAACAGGCCGACCGCCAGGAACAGGGACAGCAGGAGCGTCAACAGGCGTGCCGGCTGCGGGAGTCGCAGCGGACGTGAAGGACTCACGGATGGGCCTCCGGGCCGTCGTCGGCCGCGGGGCGCGGCCGGTGGGGGTGGCGAGGACCGTGGTGGCGGCAGCGCGTGGGGGCGTGCCGTCGAAACGGTGGGGGGTGTGACATGTACCATGGCACACCTCACACACCCTTGGGAACCCGGAGGGTTGTGCGCGGTTCGCGGGGAGTTCAGGTGGGCCAGGTGAGGATGCCCCCCTCGTCCCCAACGCGGGGCGGGGGGCCGGGGGGCCCCCCCCCCCGGGCCCCCCCCCCCCGCCCCGGGGGGGGCTGGGCCGCAGCCGGCGGAACCCCCCCCGCCCCACCCCGCCCCCCCCCGGCGGCCCGCCCCACGCCCCG
>NZ_JBISAI010000020.1:14836-102055 GCF_044391605.1 Kitasatospora sp. NPDC018619 | reverse complement strand
GGGGCCCCCGGGGGGGGGGGGGGGGGGGGGGGGGGTTTGGGGGGGGGGGGGGGCCGGCCCCCCCCCGCCCCCCCCGGGGGGGGGGGGCCCGGGGCCCCCCCCCCCCCGGCCCCCCGCCCCGCGCTCCCGGCGGCTACTTGCGCAGCAGCAGGATCACCCCCGCCGTCACCAGGCCGACCACCACGGCGGCCGCGCCGTACGCCAGGCGGTGCGCCCGCAGCACCGGCAGGAAGCGGTCCACGGCGTAGCGGCCGGGGCCGGTCAGGGCGAGCGCGGCGGCGCCGGCGGTCAGCAGCAGCTCGTACTCGCTGCCCTTCGGGGCGAAGAAGCCGCCGCCCCAGGTGACGGCTATCGCGTTGACCATCGTGCCGACGATCGCGGCGCCCGCCAGCGGGGTCAGCAGGCCGACGGCGAGCGCCAGCCCGCCCAGCGTCTCGGTGAGGCCGGCCACCACGGCCATGGCGTTGCCGGCCGGGTAGCCGCTCATGGTGAAGAACTGACCGGTGCCGTCGATCCCGCCGCCGCCGAACCAGCCGAACAGCTTCTGGCTGCCGTGCGCGGCCATGGTCAGGCCGAGGGCCAGGCGCAGGAGCAGGAGTCCGGCGTCGTAGGCGTGCGGGGAGGTCGTCGCGGACCCGGCGGTGCCCCGGGCCGGGCTGACGGGGGTGGTGGCGGCGGTCGTGCTCGGGCTGCTGCTCGGCATGCGCGTCTCCATCGATCGGGGTTCGGTCGTCGTCCGGTACGTCCGGACGCGGTCACGGGTGGTGGTGCGGCAGGCGCGGGTCGTCACCCGGGCGCCATTGTTCAAATTTGAACCGCCGCCGTTCGACCGTACCCCTAAGTTCGAATTTGAACAACTGACGGAGCATCGGCGACTCGCGGCCGGTGCCCGGTCCGGGGAGGGTGGAGGCATGGCCCATCACACGCAGCACCGGCCGCCGGCTCGGACCGGCACCCCGTACGGCGAGGCGCTGGACGCCTTCGGCGAACGCGTCCGGCTGGTCACCCCCGCCCAGTGGGACTCCCCCACCCCGTGCAGCGACTGGTCCGTCCGCGACCTGGTCAACCACCTCACCGGCGAGCAGCTCTGGGTGCCCGAGCTGCTGATGGGCGCCACCGTCGGCGAGGTCGGCGGGCGCTTCGACGGCGACGTGCTCGGCGACGACCCGGTCGGCGCCTGGACCGCCGCCGCCGAGGCCGCCCGGGAGGCCTGGGCCGTCCCGGGTGCCACCGGGCTGACCGTCCACCTCTCCTTCGGGGACGCCTCGGGGCAGTACTACCTGGACCAGCTCACCACCGACCTGGTGATCCACTCCTGGGACCTCGCCGAGGGCATCGGGCGGCTCACCCGGCTCCCGGACGGACTCGTCGGATTCGCGCTCGACCGGTTCGCCGGGTACGGCGACCTCTCCGGCAGCGGGCTCTTCGACCCGCCGCTGCCAGTGGCCGCGGACGCCGGCCCGCAGACCCGGCTGCTGGCCCTCGCCGGGCGGCGCGACGGGGGGTGAGCGGGCGGGCCCATGGCGGGCGGGCGCCGGGCCGGCGGGCGGGCGCGGGTGCCGGGCCGCCGGTGGCGGCCTGGCGGTGGCGGGCCGGCGGTGGCGGGTCGGTGGCCGGCCCGTCGGATACTGGAAGGGTCGGGGGGCGTCTTCCGTACGAGAGGCGGGCGGGCCATGAGCCGCAGGCCTGACATCCTCGGCGAGTTCACCGCCGACCACCGGGCGGTCCTCGACCTGCTCGACCGGATCGAGGCCGCCCCGGCCGACGGCCCCGGGCGGGCCGAGCTGCTCACCCGGCTCACCGACCTGCTGTTCACCCACTGCGCCGCCGAGGAGGAGCACCTCTTCCCGCTGGTGCAGCACGACGTGGCCGACGGCGGGGCCCTGGTCTTCCGCAGCATCCACGACCACCTGGCGATCGGGCAGTACCTCGCCGACCTCCAGGAGGTCGACCCGGCCGAACCGGCCTTCGACACCCTGCTGCGCGGCCTCGCCCAGACCCTGCGGCGGCACCTGCGCGGCGAGGAGGAGCAGCTCTTCCCGGCCGCCCGGAAGGCCCTGCCCGCGGCCGCCCGCAGCGCGCTGGGCGACCGGCTGCGGGCGGAGCGGGCCGCGCTGGACGCCCCGGAGTGACCGTCCCGGCCCCGGACCGGTCAGCTCCCCGGGCGGTTCACCCCTTCGGGCCGATCACCGCGAACCGGGCGCCCTCGCGGTCCCGCAGCCGGGCCACCCGCCCGTACGGCGAGTCGAACGCCGGGCCGAACGTCCCGCCGCCCAGCTCCACGGCCCGCGCCACCGCCCGGTCCGTGTCCGGGACGGCGAAGGACACCTCCCAGTGCGGCGGCATCCCGGCCGGGCCACCCGCCTGCTCCTTGGCCAGCGCGGCGACACTGCGCCCCTCGGCGCGCAGCACCACCCGGTCGTGCTCCCAGCGGACGTCGAAGTGCTCCGGATCGCGGCCGTCCCAGCGGAACACCTCCCCGTAGAACATCGCCGCCGCGAACGGGTCCGGGGTGCGCAGCTCGATCCAGACCGGCGCCCCGGGCAGGTCCAGCTTCCTGGCCCGGCCCAGCGGGCCCTCCCAGATGCCGAACGCCGCGCCCGCCGGGTCGGCGGCGAAGGCCACCCGGCCGGCGTCGAAGGCCAGCGGGCCGACCGCCAGGGTCGCGCCGCGCTCACGCACCGCGTCGGCGACGGCGTCCGCGCTCTCCGTCCCGAAGTAGGCCGTCCACGCGACCGGGACCGCGCCGATCCCCGCGACGCCCAGCCCGGCCACCACCTCGCCGCCGACCACGGCGTGCACGTACGGCCCGAAACGGTCCGGCCCGACCTCGAACTCCCAGCCGAGCAGGGGCCCGTAGAACTCCTCGGCGTCCCGCAGCTCCCGGGCCATCAGGCTCACCCAGCACGGCACGGCCGCCACACAGCGCACCCTGGCGACCGTCTCACCGCTGCCCATCGCGAACCTCCTCGACCCGCCCCAGCGCCGGGGCCCTCCCGACTCCGACGGCCCACCGGCCGCCCGGGACGCCCACAGCCTAGGCCGACACCCGCGCCGCCCCGGGGAAGCCATGCCCGGGAGCAGCGCACCCGGCCCCTCAGGGCCCCGGTGCCGAGGAGACGCCCGCCGGGTCGGGGGAAGGGCGGCCGGCGACGGCATGTGACGCAGGTCACAGGGGTGCCGGAAATTCCGGGGACGGATTCCCCGTTTCCGAGTACGTTGGAAGAAGCGGGGAGAATTTCCCCGGTACCCTGATGAGGAGCAGTCGTCGTGACCACCACCGCCGAGCCGGTCCGACCCGCCGGGAGCGCCCGTACGCCGAAGCTGCGTGCGGACGCGAGCCGGAACCGGGAGCGGATCGTCCTGGCGGCCCGGGACGCGTTCGTCGAGCACGGCGCGGACGCGCCGCTGGACGAGATCGCGAAGCGGGCGGGAGTCGGCAATGCCACGCTGTACCGGAACTTCCCGGACCGGGTGGCGCTGATCCACGAGGTGGCGGTACTCGTCAAGAACCGCATCCTGGCTCTCGCCGAGACGGCGACGGCCGAGGCGGACGACCCTGACGGCGACGGCCCGTTCGACGCTCTCCAGCGGTTCGCGCACGCGGCCGTCGGGGAGAAGGTCGGCGGACTCTGCACCCTGTTCAGCAACCATGTCGACCCGTACGACCCGGAGTTGACCGAGATCCGGCAGCGCCTCCAGGCCGCTGTGGGCGGGCTGATGGAGCGCGCCCGGAACACGGGCGAGCTGCGGCCGGACGTCGACCACGGTGACCTGTTCATCGCGATGAGCCAGCTGACCCGCCCCCTGCCGAACACCACCTGCCGGCTGCTCGACGACTTCGTCCACCGGCACCTGCAGATCTTCCTGGACGGCCTGCGCACACCGGCTCCGTCGGTGCTGCCCGGCCGGGCCGCGACCTTCGAGGACTTCCAGCCGCAGAACTGACCGACCACCGGTACCACCGACCACCAGTACCGACGACCACCGGCACCGATCACGACCGTCCGGGCGCGCCCTGCCGCGCCCCGGCACGCCCTGCCACCGCACCGCGCCGGTGCGGCGACCCGCCGTTCCCTGACGGCACCCGACCGTTCACGCACACCACGCACCGTGAAGTGAGTACCCCCATGCCTCAAACCGACGCCCGACCGGCGACGCTGCCCGATCCCCGGCGCTGGAAGGCGCTGATATTCATCGGCCTCGCCCAGCTGATGGTCGTCCTCGACGCGACCATCGTGAACATCGCCCTGCCGTCCGCCCAGCGGGACCTGGGCATCTCCGACGGCAACCGCCAGTGGGTGATCACCGCCTACGCGCTGGCCTTCGGCGGCCTGCTGCTGTTCGGCGGGCGGATCGCGGACCTCTGGGGCCGCAAGCGGACGTTCATCGTCGGCCTGGGCGGCTTCGCCCTCGCCTCCGCACTCGGCGGCGCCGCGGCCAACACCGCGATGCTGCTCGGCGCCCGCGCGCTCCAGGGCGTGTTCGGCGCGCTGCTCGCGCCGGCCGCGCTCTCGCTGCTCGCGGTGACCTTCACCGAGGCCAGGGAGCGCGCCAAGGCCTTCGGCATCTACGGGGCGATCGCCGGTGGCGGTGGCGCCATCGGCCTGATCCTCGGCGGCCTGCTCACCGAGTACATGAACTGGCGCTGGACCTTCTTCGTCAACATCCCGTTCGCCATCGTGGCCGCCGCAGGCGCCGTGCTGGTGATCCGCGAGCCCGCCGAGGGCCGCAACCGCAACCGGCTGGACGTCCCGGGCGTGCTGCTGGTGACCACCGGGCTGGTCTCGCTGGTCTACGGCTTCACCCGTGCCGAGTCGGACGGCTGGTCGTCCGGCAGCACCATCGGCCTGTTCGTCGCGGCCGCCGTACTGCTGACCGCCTTCGTGCTGGTGGAGCGCCGGGTCAAGGCCCCGCTGCTGCCGCTGCGCGTGGTGCTCGACCGCAACCGCGGCGGGATCTACCTGTCGCTGGGCATGGCCGTGATCGGCATGTTCGGGCTGTTCCTGTTCCTGACCTACTACCTGCAGATCGTGCTCGGCTACAGCCCGGTGCTGACCGGCGTGGCCTTCCTGCCGATGGTGGCGGGCATGATCACCGGCTCGACCCAGATCGGTGCCCGGCTGATGACGCGCGTCCCGGCGCGCTACCTGATGGCGCCCGGCTTCCTGGTCGCCTCGGCCGGCATGTTCCTGCTGACCCACATCGGCCTGAACACCTCCTACCCGGCGCTGATCCTGCCCGGCCTGGTCCTGATGGGCCTCGGCATGGGCACGGCGTTCATGCCCGCCATGAGCCTCGCCACGCACGGCGTCCAGCCGCGCGACGCGGGCGTCGCCTCGGCGATGGTCAACACCTCCCAGCAGGTCGGCGGCGCCATCGGCACCGCGCTGCTGAACACCATCGCGGCCAGCGCGACCGCCACCTGGCTGGCCTCGCACGCCACCGCGGCGGCCGCCTCGCCGGAGGCTGCCAAGGCGCTCCAGTTCCAGGGCATGGTGCACGGCTTCTCGACCGCGATCTGGGTGTCCTTCGGGATCCTGGTGGCGGCCGCCGCCGTCGCCTTCACCTTCGTCAACGCCGGCCGGCCGGGTGCCGTGGCGGGCTCGGGTGCGGGCGCGGCGCAGGAGAACGAGGTGCCGGTGCTGGTGCACTGACACCCGCAGGGGTGACTCGGGTGCGTACGCGGCCCGTCCGGCGTCCTTCGGGGACGCCGGGCGGGCCGCTCGCCGTGTCCGGGCCCTTCGCCCGCACCACGCCGCACCGCAGCGCCGGGGCGGCCCCAGGCGGGAAGTGGCCCCCCGGGGTGGAAGTGGGGATCACTCCCCGATTATGGTGGCGTCCAGTGCGAATCGGGGGCATCTCCCCGTTTCCTTTGGACCGAGGTGCGTGCACATGACCCGGAATCAGAGCCCAGGGCGGGCGCAGCGGGCCGCCGACTGGACGGACGGCCGGCTGGGGATCTACTCCCTCGCCAGGGCCAACCTGCGGAAGGTCTTCCCGGACCACTGGTCCTTCATGCTGGGCGAGATCTGCCTCTACACCTTCCTGATCATCATCCTGACCGGTGTCTGGCTGACGCTGTTCTTCAAGCCCGGCATGGGCGAGGTGGTCTACGACGGCTCGTACGTGCCGCTCAAGGGCGTCCCGATGTCGGAGGCGTACGCCTCCACGGTGGACATCAGCTTCGAGGTGCGCGGCGGTCTGCTGATCCGGCAGATCCACCACTGGGCGGCGATCGTCTTCGTGGCCGCGATGTTCGTCCACATGATGCGGGTGTTCTTCACCGGCGCGTTCCGCAAGCCGCGTGAGGTCAACTGGGTCTTCGGCTTCCTGCTGCTCTTCCTCGGCATGCTGGACGGCTTCTTCGGCTACTCGCTGCCGGACGACCTGCTGTCGGGCACCGGTATCCGCTTCATCGAGGGCTCGATCCTCGCCGTCCCGCTGGTCGGCACCTACGTCCAGATGTTCCTGTTCGGGGGCGAGTTCCCCGGCCACGACATCGTGCCGCGGTTCTTCACCATCCACGTGCTGCTGATCCCGGGCATCATGCTCGGCCTGCTGGTCGCCCACCTGATCCTGGTCTTCTACCACAAGCACACCCAGTGGGCGGGCCCGGGCAGGACCGGGAAGAACGTCGTCGGCATGCCGCTGATGCCGGTCTACATGGCCAAGGCCGGCGGGTTCTTCTTCCTGGTGTTCGGCGTCATCGCGGCCGTCTCGGCGATCGCGACGGTCAACCCGATCTGGGCGTACGGCCCGTACCGCCCGGACCAGGTCTCCACCGACGCCCAGCCCGACTGGTACATGGGCTTCGCCGAGGGCCTGATCCGGATCATGCCCGGCTGGGAGATCGGGCTGTGGGGGCACACCCTGAACCTCGGGGTGCTCGTCCCGTTCGCGCTGTTCCCGCTGGTGCTGGGCGCCATCGCGGTCCACCCCTTCGTGGAGGCCTGGGTGACCGACGACGACCGGGAGCACCACCTGCTCGACCGGCCGCGCAACGCGCCCGTCCGCACCGCGCTCGGCGCCGCCTGGATCAGCCTGTACCTGGTCGCCCTCGCGGCCGGCGGCAACGACCTGATCGCCACCCACCTGCACCTGTCGCTCGACACCATCACGTACGCCGCCCGCGTCGGCTTCTTCGCCGTCCCCGTCCTCGTCTTCGTCGTCACCAGGCGCTGGTGCCTCGGCCTCCAGCGGCGGGACCGCGACAAGGTGCTGCACGGGCGCGAGACGGGCGTCATCAGGCGCCTGCCGCACGGCGAGTTCACCGAGGTGCACGCCCCGCTCGCGCCGCGGGAACTGCACCGGCTCACGGCGCACGAACAGCCCCGCCCCCTCGAACTGCCCGCCCCGGTGGACGAGAATGGAGTGGCCCGCCCGGCGGGGGTGCTCACCCGCACCCGAACCCGGCTCTCCCGCGGGTTCCACGGCGAGTACGGGCGGATCCCCAAGCCCACCGCCGAGGAGTTCCGCGAGATCACCGAGGGCCACGGGCACTGACCCGCCCCCCGACGGCACAGGGAGGACAGGTGCACCACCGAACCGACCGGCTCGCCGACAGCAGGTACCTGCTGCTCACCACCTTCGGCGAGGACGGCAGCCGGATGGAGTCCCAGCTCTGGGTGGTGCCGGACGGCACCGCCCTCGGGGTCTGGACCCCGGCCCACTCCGGCGAGGCCGAACGGATCCGGCGCCACCCGCGCGTCCTGGTCGGCCCCTGCGACGCCCACGGGCGCCCCACCGGCCGCCCCGTCCCGGCGCGGGCCCGGCTGTGCGACGCCGAGGACACCGCGCGCTACCGCACGTCACTGATCAACAAGTACGGCCTGACGGCCCTGGTCGCGCTGGCCCGCAGCCGGTTCCGGGTGGGGCTGGCCGGGACGGTCGGCATCCGGATCACGCCGAACGCCCTGGAGCAGCGGCTGGTCGGCCCGGAGTGGCGGCCGCCCGCCGACTACTGCGTGAACTGACGGCCCGACATGCCCTCGTAGACGACCGCTCCCGGGGCGGGGCACCGTTCCCGGAGCACCGCGCACCGGAGCACCGCGCACCGGCACGCCGGACGCCGGGCCGCGCCCACCAGGGCCCCGGCACCCGGCGTCCGCCGGGACCGCCGCCGCCGGCGGGCGGGCGGTCACGACAGCGGATGCGTCGGGACCGGACTGACCTCCTGGATCTCGCCGTGCGCCTTGGTGAGCAGCTGCGAGGCGAGCTCGTTGAGCGCCCGCGCCCCCGCGATCTCCTCGCCGACCCTCAGCTGCTCCGGGTCGGAGGGGTGGCGGCTGCTGAAGCCGTGGGCGCGCAGCTCGCTCCCGTCGGCGAGCCGCAGCAGCGCCGCGGCGCTCGTCCGCGCACCCTCTTCGCGGAACTCCATCTCGATGTGCCAACCGACCAGAGTCTTCATGGCGGATCACCTCCATCGGTTACCCCTCCAGAGTGCGCCGCCCGCACCGCGAAGACCACAGGGAGGGGGTTGAACAGGTTCGATCCCGCTGCGCGGAGCCGCCTCCGGCCTGCCGCGGTCAGGCGCGGTGGACCGGGACGGCGACCAGGAGGGTGCCGCCGTTCTGGACGCGGACCTCGAAGTGGTCGATGTCTCCGAGCGGGAACGCCGTGCCACCGGTGGTGCGCACCGTTCCGTCCCGGTCCGCGTAGGCGCCCGCCGGAACGGACCAGGTGGTGACGGCCTGCTGCTCGCCGGTGCGCGAGACGGCGAGCAGTTGGCAGGTCAACGGGCCGCGGACGCCGGAGAGTTGCAGGGCCACCCGGGTGCCCCAGGCGGCGCCGTCCACCCCGACGGTGGCGTGCGCGCCGGTGGTCGGGTCGGTGGCGCTGAACTGCTCGGCCACCGCGACCACCGCGGGGGTGGTTTCGGCGGTGAGCACCGCGGCGGTGACGGCGGGACCGGCCGCGACCATCGCGGTGGCGGCCAGGGCCAGCACCAGCCGCCGCACCCGGCCCCGCCTCCGGGTGGTGGCGACCTCGGCGACCAGCCGGTCCAGCAGCCGCGGGTCCGGCTGCGGGGCGGGGCCGGCCGGATCCGCCCCGGCGGCCCGCGCGGTGGCCGCGTACTGGGCCAACAGCGGCTCCACCGGGCGGAGTTCGGCCACCTGCCCGGTGCACTGCGGGCAGTCGGCGAGGTGTCGTTCGAAGGCCGCGCGCTCGGCGGGCTCCAGCAGGCCGAGGACGTACGCGCCGGCGTCGAGGTGCTCCGGGCCGCCGGGCGGCCGGTCGGGGTGCCTGGTCACGGTGTCACTCCCCGTTCCTCCAGCGCGAGCCTGAGCGAGCGCAGCGCGTAGAACACCCGCGAGCGCACCGTCCCGGCCGGGATGCCGAGTGCGGCGGCCGCCTCGTTGGCCGTGCGGCCCTTCAGGTAGGTCTCGACGATGACCTCCCGGTGGGCGGGCGAGAGGTCGCCGAGCGCGTCCGCGACGGTCATCGTGCGCAGGGCCCGGTCGATCCCGTCCTCGGCCGGCAGCTGCTCCAGCACCGCGGCGTCCACCTCCCGGGGCCGGGCCTGGGCGCTGCGGTGGCCGTCGATCACGATCCGCCGCGCGACGGTGACCAGCCAGGGCCGCAGCGAGCCCGCCTCCGGGTCGAGCCGGTGGATGTTGCGCCAGGCGCGGACCAGGGTCTCCTGCACGACGTCCTCGGCCCGCTGCCGGTCCCCGGCGACCAGGTGGAGCACGAACCCGAACAGCGGACCGGCGTGCTCGCGGTACAGGGCGCGCATCAGGTCCTCGTCCGCCGCCCCCGCGCCGTGGCCGCCGCCGCCGCGGCCGGGGTGCTCCTCGGTCACCACTTCATCGTTGCGCACCCGGGCCTCCTGGGCGAGGGCGGCCGGAGCCGTCACCGGAGCCGAGCCGGTCAGTAGCCCGGGGCCCCGGGCATCGGGGTGCTCCCTGCCGTGGCGGGCGCCCTGCCGCCGCTCGGGGTCAGCGCGAACCAGGTGCCGCCGACGCCCTGGCCCTTGGTGTCGCCGGGCTTGGCGTCCGGCGAGTAGCGGTAGGCCGGCCAGCCGTTCAGGGTGACCTGCCGGGTGCCGTCGGCACGGGTGACGGTGCCGACCAGCTTGCTGTCGATGCCCTTCACCGTGACGTTGCCGTCGGCGTGCTCGGGCGGCCAGACGACGGCGCAGCTGCCGTTGCAGGTGGACTCCGGGGGGCTGTTCCGGTCCTGGTCGAAGCGGTAGAGGGTGAAACCGGCGCTGTCGGTGACGATGGTGCCCAGCTTCGGGTCCTGGGCGGTCCGCATCGTCACGGCCGAGGCGCCCGGGCTGCCCGCCGGGGACGACGAGCCGCCGGACGAACCGCCGGAGGAGCCGCAGCCGGCGATCAGGGCGGCGGCGGCGATGCCGGACGCGGTCAGCGCGAGGCTCCGACGGGTGCGGGGTGTGCTGCGCATGGGGTGCCTCCCGCAGATGGGGAATGAACCTGGACGAACCGGACACCCTTCTGTACGGGCGGCGGGCGCCGCCTGCTCGACCCGGGCGCCGGAAGCCGCCGGAACGGCTCCGGAATACCCCACCGACCAGGACCGTTGTGGCGGGCGCACGGGCTGAACCGCCGCCTCCGGAAGGGAAGGAACCGCGAGATGAGCAACACGGTCGAGCTGACCAAGGAGAACTTCGACGAGATCGTCCCGGGCCCGGAGGGAAAGGACTTCGTCTTCATCGACTTCTGGGCCGGGTGGTGCGGGCCGTGCCGCCAGTTCGCCCCGGTGTACGAGAAGGCCGCGGAGCGCCACCCGGACCTGGTCTTCGCCAAGGTGGACACCGAGGCGCAGCAGGAGCTGGCGGCCGCCTTCGAGGTCCAGTCGATCCCGACCCTGGCGATCATCCGCGAGGGCGTGCTCGTCTTCTCGCAGCCCGGCGCGCTGCCGGAGGCGGTGTTCGAGGACCTGATCGGTCAGGCCCGCGGCCTGGACATGGCCGAGGTGAAGCGCAAGGTCGCCGAGGAGCAGGCGGCCGACGGCCAGGCCTGACTCCGGGGCGCCCGAGGGCCCGGGGAGCGTCGTCTCCCCGGGCCCTCGGCATACCCGGGGCCCCCTGCCGTGGCCGGGGCCCCTGCCGTACCCGGGCGCGCCGGGCCCGGCCAGCGCCGCCGCGCCGCGCCCTCGGGACGACCCGGCCGTCCGGGCCGCTCGGCCGTCAGGACGGCTCGGCGCCCCAGTCGGCGAGCCGGGCCGCGAGCGCCCGTACCTCGGCGCGCAGGGCCGCGGGCTCCCGGACGGTGAACGGCCACCCGAGGCCCGCCAGCAGCAGCGCGACGCCGTCCAGGTTCTGCGCCCGGGCCCGCAGCAGGACCCTGCCCCCGGCGAGTTCGGTGAGCCGCCCGACGGCGGGCGGCAGCCGGCGGCGGGCCTCGGCGAGGGTGGTCTCCAGCTCCACCTCCACCCGGTGGCGCCAGGGCGCCTCGGCCAGCGACTCGACCACCCGCTGGACCGGGTCGAAGTCCTCCGGCGGCTCGAAACCGGTCTCGCCCTGCTCCACCCGGGTGATCCGGTCCAACCGGAAGGTGCGCGGCTCGCCGCTGCGGTGGTCGAGCCCGGTGGTGTACCAGCGGCCGGCGTGGAAGACCAGCCCGTACGGGTCGAACTCGCGCTCGCTGGGCCGGTCCTCGCGGTCGCGGTAGGCGAGCCGCACCCGGCGGCGCCGCCGGGCCGCCTCGGCCAGGGTGAACAGCGCGGCCGCGGCCGGCCCCGGGCCGCCGACGGGGGCGGCGGTGAACCCGAGGGTCTGCTCGACGGCCGAGACCCGCTCGCGCAGCGGCGCCGGCAGCACCCGTTGGATCTTGGCGAGGGCGGCCTCGGCGGCCCCCTCCCCCACCGACAGGCCGGAGCTGCGCCCTGCCAGCAGGCCCAGCACCACGGCGGCCGCCTCGTCCGGGGTGAGCATCAGCGGCGGCAGGCGGTAGCCCGGCCGCAGGCGGTACCCGCCGTAGCAGCCGCGGTCGGCTTGGACGGGGATGCCGAGTTCGGCCAGCCGGGCGGCATAGCGGCGGACGGTGCGCTCGTCCACGTCGAGCCGGGCGGCCAGTTCGGCGCCGGTCAGCCCCGGGCGGTCCTGGAGCAGCTCCAACAGGGCGAGGACTCGGCTGACCGGGTGATCCACCGGGTGCTCCTTTTCCACTCTCCGCGCCGTCCGGGGCCGCCCGCGCGGCACCCCGGCGGAGATCCGACGGCGACGCATGGGAAATCCGGGCGAATTCTGTCCGGTTCCGATCCTAGAGTCGTCCGTGGAGGTCGGCGGCGGCGACGACCGGCCGCGGAGGAGGCTCCGGGGCGGCGAGCCCGCCGCGCCTGCGCCCGCGCCGGCGCCGTGGATGCCGCCGCAGCCCGTCGCGGCCCGTCGCGGCCTCCCCTGACATCCAAACCGAGGAACGGAGTGATCCGCCATGAGCACGTTCGTACTGGTCCCGGGGTTCTGGCTCGGCGCCTGGGCCTGGGACGAGGTGGCCGCCCCGCTGCGCGCGGCCGGGCACCGCGTGTACCCCGTCAGCCTGCCCGGGCTGGCCGAACGCGCCACCGAGGAAGGCCGGTTCGGACTGGAGGAGCACATCGCCGACCTCGTCGGCCTGCTGGTCCGGGAGGACCTGACGGACGTCGTGGTGGTCGCCCACAGCGGCGCCTGCGCCCCGGTCGGCGGGCTCGCGGACCGGGTGCCGGAGCGGATCCGCCGGGTGGTCTACCTGGACAGCGGTCCGCTGCTCGACGGCACCTCGGTGTACGACCTCTGGCAGCCCGACTACCAGCGGATGGCCGACGCCTCGGTCGTCGACGGCCGGCTCCCGATGCCCTCCTGGGAGTTCCAGTCCGAGCACGGCGCGAGCGTGGCGGGGCTGGACGAAGCCGCTCTCGCCCGGATCCGGGCCCGCGCCACCCCGCACCCGGCCGGGGCGTTCCGGGACCGGCTGCGGCTGACCGGCGCCGGGGCCGCGCTGCCGCAGGCGCTGATCTCCTGCTCCTTCCCGCTCGCCCAGGTGCGCGAGCTGATCGCCGCCGGGCACCCCTTCTTCGCCGGGATGGCCGGGCCGAACTGGGAGCTGCGCGAACTGCCCACCGGGCACTGGCCGATGTTCTCCCGCCCGGCCGACACGGCGGCGGTGCTGGCGGAGCTCGCCGCGCTCTGAGCCGGGCGCGGGCCCGGCCCGGCCCGTCTCGCACCGGTCGCCCCCTTGCTGTCCCGTCCGCGCTGTCCCGTCCGCGCCCGACGGTGTGCCCCACGGCGCCCTCGGCGTGTCCGTCCGTCGCGCAACCGCGTCCGGAACGGCAGGATGGGGCCCACGCCGTACCCGAGCGATGAGCGAGCACCGTGCGCGATCAGCCCAGCCGTACCGAACCGCCGGACGCCGTGCCGGAGTTCCGGCCCGGCCGCGGTCCGCTGCGGGCGGGCCGGGCCCGGCCCGGGTACGGCACCGGGGGCGGGGGCCGGTGCGCCCGGCCGCCCCACAGCTGCGAGCGCACGGCCGTCGCCCCCGACCGGCGGGCTGCGGCGGCCACCGAGACGACGGAGGACAGGGCATGACCAGCACCGCCGAGGAGTACGACGTCATCGTCCTGGGGGCCGGGCCGACCGGCGAGAACGTGGCCGACCGGACGGTCGCCGCAGGGCTGCGCACCGTGATCGTGGAGGCCGAGCTGGTCGGCGGCGAGTGCTCGTACTGGGCCTGCATGCCCAGCAAGGCGCTGCTGCGGCCGGCGGCGGCGCTGGCCGACGCCCGTGCGGTGGCGGGCGCCCGGGAGGCGGTCGGCGACCGGCGGCTCGACCCGGCCGCGGTGCTCGCCCGGCGGAACTCCTTCGCCTCCGACTGGAAGGACGACGGCCAGGTGCAGTGGCTGCGGGACACCGGCATCGAGCTGGTGCGCGGGCACGGGCGGCTGGCCGGGGTGCGGACGGTGGCGGTGGAGGCCGAGGACGGCAGCGAGCGGGTGCTCACCGCCCGGCACGCCGTCGCGGTGTGCACCGGCAGCCGCCCGGTGCTGCCCGCGCACGTGCCGGGGCTCGCCGAGGTCCACCCGTGGACCAACCGGGAGGCGACCGCTGCGCAGAGCGTCCCCGGGCGGCTGGCGGTGGTCGGCGGCGGGGTGGTCGGGGTGGAGATGGCCGCGGCCTGGCGGGCGCTCGGCTCCGAGGTGGCGCTGCTGGTGCGCGGCGACAAGCTGCTGCCGCGGATGGAGCCGTTCGCCGGCGAGCTGGTCGCGGAGGGCCTGCGGGCCGCCGGGGTGGACCTCCGCTTCGGCACCGAGGTCACCGCGCTGGAGCGGGGGGACGGCTCCGGGCCGGTCACCCTCACCCTCGACGGCGGCGGCACGCTGACCGCCGACGAGGTGCTGTACGCGACCGGCCGGGCCCCGCGCACCGCCGACATCGGGCTGGAGCAGGTCGGGCTGAAGCCGGGCGACTGGCTGGAGGTGGACGACAGCTGCACCGTGCTCGGCGTGGCCGGCGGGTGGCTCTACGCCGCCGGGGACGTCAACCACCGGGCGCTGCTCACCCACCAGGGCAAGTACCAGGCCCGGATCACCGGGGCGGCGATCGCCGCCCGCGCGCAGGGGCGCCGGCTGGACACCTCGCGCTGGGGCGCGCACTCCGCCTCCGCGGACCTCGCGGGCGCGCCCCAGGTGGTGTTCACCCAGCCCGAGGTCGCCGCCGTCGGGCTGACCGCGGCCGCCGCCGAGGAGGCCGGGCTGCGGGTGAAGGTCATCGACCACGAGATCGGCGCCGTCGCCGGGGCCTCGCTGTACGGCGACGACTACCGCGGCCGGGCCCGGGTCGTCTTCGACCTGGACCGGGAGGTGCTCGTCGGAGCCTGCCTGGTCGGCCCCGGGGTGGCCGAGCTGCTGCACTCGGCGACCGTCGCGGTGGTCGGCGAGGTGCCGATCGACCGGCTCTGGCACGCGGTGCCCTCGTACCCGACGATCAGCGAGGTCTGGCTGCGGCTGCTGGAGGACTGCCGCGGGTAGCGGGCGCGGACGGCCCCTCGGCCGTGGCGGCCTCCCGGGTGACCGGCGCGGCGAGGTGTGACCGCCGGTGGACGGCGGGACACTGGCAGTCGGGGGCCGTCCCGGGGGGCCGTGCTCGTGACCAGGTGGTGTGAGGCATGACCGAGGTGCTGTTGGCCGTCGGAACCGAGAAGGGCCTCTTTCTCGGCCGCAGCCGCGACCGGCTGACGTGGGACTTCAGCGGGCCGCACTTCCCGATGAACGCGATCTACTCCGTCTCCATCGACCGCCGCGGCGGCCGGACCAGGGTGCTGGTCGGCGCCGACAGCAGCCACTGGGGCCCGTCGGTCTGGCGCTCCGACGACCTCGGCGCCGGCTGGACCGAACCGCCGCGGCCGGCCGTCCGCTTCCCGGAGTCCACCGGCGCCTCGCTCACCCGGGTCTGGCAGCTCCAGCCCGCCGGGGAGGAGGCGCCCGGCGTGGTCTACGCGGGAACCGAGCCGGCCGCGCTGTTCCGCTCCACCGACGGCGGCGAGACCTTCGCCCTGGTCGAGCCGCTGTGGAACCACCCGCAGCGGCCGCAGTGGGGCGCCGGCTACGGAGGGCAGGGCCTGCACACCATCCTGACCGACCCGCGCGACCCCCAGCGGCTGCTGGTCGCCGTCTCCAGCGGCGGCGTCTACCGCAGCAAGGACGGCGGCGACAGCTGGCAGCCCTCCAACACCGGCCTGCGCGCCGAGTTCTTCCCCGAGGAGGGCCAGTACCCCGAGTTCGGCCAGTGCGTGCACAAGATCGCTCCGGACCCCGTCCACCCGGACCGGCTCTACCTCCAGAACCACGGCGGCGTCTACCGCAGCGACGACTGGGGCGGCAGCTGGCGCTCGATCGTGGACGGGCTGCCCGCCGAGTTCGGCTTCGCCGTGGCCGCCCACCCGCGCCAGGGCGACACCGCCTACCTCTTCCCGCTGGGCGGCGCTGACGACCGCATCCCGCCGGGCCGCCGCTGCCGGGTCTTCCGCACCACCGACGGCGGCAACAGCTGGCAGCAGCTCGCCCGGGGCCTGCCCGGCGAGGACCACTACGGCATCGTGCTGCGCGACGCCCTGCGCACCGACGACGCCGACCCGGCCGGGATCTACTTCGGCAACCGGACCGGCGACGTGTACGGCAGCCGGGACGAGGGCGAGAGCTGGTCGCTGCTGATCTCCCACCTCCCGGACGTGCTCTGCCTCCGGGCCGCGGTGGTCGCCTGAGGCGGGGAGCCTCGCGGGGCGCGGCGCGGTCGCCGGGCGCGGCGGGCACGCAGGGCCGGGATCCACGCAGGGCCGGGGTCGCGGTCGCCCGGCGCGGCGGTGGCCGGAAATAACCGGTTGCCGGACGGCACGGCCTCGTTGAGCATGGGCCGCCGACGATCGATCACGTGAGGGTGGGGGTGGCCATGGCCCAAGACCTGGTGGTCCGGCGGGGCGCCGACGGCGAACCGGTACTGCGTTACCTGCCGGGCGAGCGGGAGGGGCGGCCCTGGGCCGACCTGCTGGAGGTCCTGGACGAACGGGCGGGCGCCGTCGGGTTCATCCGGGCCGAGCTGCCCGGCTGGGTGGTCTCCGGCCCGCCCGCGCTCGGTCGGGAGCTGATGGCGCACGGCGCGCGGGTGCTGCGGCACGCCCACACCCTCCGCCGCGACCTGCGCGCCGATCCCCCGCCCGCCGACTGGGCGGCCACGCCGCTGCGCGACGGCCTGCGGGCGGTGCCCTGCGACCGCCCGCCCGAGGAGCTGTACGGCGCCTGGCGGGCGGCCTTCGCCCCCGGCCACGTCGACTTCCGCCCGGGCGAGGACGCCCGGGTGCTGGCCGAGCGCGTCGCCCCGGTGCTCGCGGGCGAGCTGATCGGGCCGGTGCTGCCGTCCAGCCTGCTCGCGGTGGACGGCGAGGACCGCGTGGTCGCCGGGCTGGTCCTCACCGACCGCGACGGCCGCCCCTGGGTCGCGGAGGTCTTCCGGCACCCGGAGCGCGGCTACCGGGGCCTCGGCGCCGACCTGCTGCGCCGCGGCCTCGGGGACGCCGCCGCGCGTGGGCTCGCCGACGTGACGCTGGTGGTGTCCGAGGGCAATCCGGCCCGCCGGCTCTACGAGTCGCTGGGCTTCCTGCACCAGGAGACCTCCCTGACCGTGGTCGTCCCCGACGCCGCCTGAGGGCCCGGGGCCGCCCGAACCCCTGAAAGCGGCCGGCCCCCTGACCGGCCCCCGCCCGAGCCCCGGGCCCGCGCACCGGCGGGCTCGGGCGGGGGGCCGGGCTCAGGCCGGACTCGCCGGTCTCAGGGCCGGGCGAGCTCCAGCACCGCGATCCCGCCCAGCACGGTGAACGCAGCGGTCAGCCGCAGCCGGCCGAGGCGCTCGCGGAACACCACGGCGGCGATCAGCGCGGCGAACACGATGCTCGTCTCGCGCAGCGCCGCGATCGTCGCCATGTCCCCCCGGGCCTGCGCCCACACCACCAGCCCGTACGCCGTCAGCGAGAGCACCCCGCCGGCGATGCCCAGCGGCACGGCGCGGCCCGCTCCGGCGAGCAGCCCGGGGCCCCGCCGGGCCCGCACGACCGCCACCAGCACGGCTCCTTGGAGCAGGAACAGCCAGGCCAGGTAGCCGCCGACCGTCCCGGCGTGCCGCACGCCACCGGCGTCCAGCACCGTGTAGACCGCGATCATCGCGCCCGTGCCGCCGGCGGCTGCGAGAGCGGGCAGCTGCGCCCGCCCGGGTATCCCCCGGGCGAAGGCCAGGCCGATCAGCCCGCAGGAGATCACCAGCACGCCCAGCAGCGCGCCCGCGCCCAGCGGCCGGCCGAGCACGGCGACCGATATCAGCGCCACCAGCAGGGGCGCGCTGCCCCGCGCGATCGGGTACATCTGCCCGAAGTCCCCCAGCTGGTAGGCCCGCAGCAGCAGGAGCGTCGAGGCCACCTCGACCGCGACCGACGCCAGCAGGTACGGCCAGGCGGCGGCCGCCGGCAGCGGGTTGAGCGCCACCATGACGAGCGCGCAGGCCGCGTACGTCAGGTTGATCAGCGTGAAGCCGACCAGCCTGTCCGGGATCCGGTGCGCCAGTGCGTTCCAGACGGCGTGCAGCACGGCCGCCGTCAGCACGGCCACCGGCACGGCCGGGACGCCTCCGACCATCACGAACCTCCCTCGAACAGCCCGCCGGAAACCGACAGACCCGGAACTGGGTTCCACGGTACCCTGGATCCATGGAAGAGCGTTCCGAATTTTTCACGCCGCTGGAGTCCCGGCTGGCGGCGCAGATCCGGGCCCGGCTCGGCGAGCTGCGCGGCACCGAGGCCCGGGTCGCCCAGGTGGTGCTCGACCGCGGCGCCGACCTGGTGCACCTGAGCGTCAGCGACGTCGCGACGCTGGCCGGCACGGCCCCCTCCTCGGTGGTCCGGGCCTGCCAGCGGCTGGGGTTCCGCGGCTACCAGGAGCTGAAGATCGCCGCCGCCCGGCAGGCCCCGGCCGCCCCCGCCCCCGCCGAGGACGAGGGGGGCCCGGCGGCCCGGGCGCTCACCGGGACGCTGCGCGCCGCCCGGGCCGCCCTGGACGGCCTCACCGCCACGCTCTCCGCGGCCGACCTCCAGGCGGCCGCGGAGCTGCTGGACGGCGCGGGCCGGGTGGTGGTGCTCGGCGCCGGGCTGTCCGGCGCGGTGGTGCTCGACCTCGGGTACCGGCTGCGCGCGCTCGGCCTGCTGGTCGACGCCCCGGCCGACCCGATCACCGCCCAGCTGGCCGCCGCCGGGCTCGGCCCGGGCACGGCCTGTGTCGCCGTCAGCCACACCGGCGCCACCCGCAGCGTGGTGGACGCCGCCCGGCGGGCCCGCGAGGCCGGGGCCGGGGTGCTGGCCCTCACCAGCTACGCCCGCTCACCGCTGACCGAGACGGCCTCGCTGGCCCTGGTCGCGGGCGGCCAGGACCTGGTCTTCGGCCTGGAGACCACCGCCAGCCGGCTCGCCCACCTGGCCGCCGTGGACGCCCTCGCCCAGACCCTGCTGGCCCTGCGCGGCCCGCGCGCCGAACGTGCCCTGGGCCTGTCGGCGGACGTCACCGCGGACTACGCCTACTGAGCGGGCACGCCTACCGAGGCGTCAGCCCGTGTGCCCGCCCTCGATCCGGGCACCGCCCGCCACGACCATGGTCGGGCCGAGGGCGACCGGCAGTACCGCCCAGAAGAACGCCGCGTAGTCCGGCAGCGAGCCGATCGGCGGGCTGCCGGGCGCGGCGTCGCGCATGCCGACCAGGGCGACCAGCGTGGCCGCCGTCCAGCCGAGGGCGGGCCGGACGATGACCCGCCGCTGCCGGGCCACCAGCCAGGCCGCCGCGCTCGTCCTCCTCCCCGGCCTGACGGAAGGCGAAGAAGGGGTCGGCCCCCGTCAGGCCGACCACCACCGGGACCGGCCGCCCGCCGACGGTGGTCTGGAAGCCGATGTAGGCGTTGTCCTGGTCGAAGGGGTGGTCCGAGACGCGCCCGTCGACGAGGGCGAAGGTCCCCGCGCTGAAGCCGATCGGCCGGCCCGCCGGTCAGGTGAGCACGGTCTGCCCCAGCGAGGTGGTCGCCGGCACCACCTGCGCGGCGGGGACGAGCAGGGCGTTCGCCTGCCGGAGCGCGCCCTGCGGCTGGACCAGGACCTCCGCCGTGAGCGTCCGGGAGGCCGCGTCCACCCGCTGGAGCGCTCGTCGGGGGAGGGCAGCGGTCCGGCCGCGCAGAACATCAGGATCACCGCCGGCACCGCGCACGGGCGCCAGGGCGCGACCCTGGGCACCGGCGGCGCGGCCCGCGCGACGCGCACCCGGGCGTGGATGCGCGCCCGCCAGCGGGCCGCCGGGCTCGGACGCCGGGCGGCCCGCCGGCGCGGCGGCGCGGCGGCGCGCTCATCGGCCTGCTCCCACGGTCTGCGGTGGCGGCTCGGGCACCGCCTGTCCCGCCACCCTCCGGGCCGCAACCGCCGCCGACCGGTCGGGTCGGCCGCGACCGCCGGCGGCCGATCGGCCGGTGCTCGACAAACACGCTGGTCGGAGCGGCTGTGTAGGCTCAACGGTCATGGCGAGGGTGACGCGGGACGATGTGGCGCGGGTGGCGGGGACGTCCACGGCGGTCGTGAGTTATGTGATCAACGACGGGCCGCGCCCGGTGGCGGCGGCGACCCGGGCCCGGGTGCTCGCCGCGGTCGAGGAGCTCGGCTACCGGCCGAACCGGGTCGCCCAGGCGATGGCCCGCCGCCGGACCGACCTGCTCGGCATGGTCGTCCCGGACGCCCGCCAGCCGTTCTTCGCCGGGCTCGCGCACGCCGTCGAGCAGGCCGCCGCCGAGCACGGCCGGCTGCTGCTGATCGGCAACTCCGACTACGCCGACGAGCGCGAGGCGCACTACATCCGCGCCTTCCTCGGGATGCAGGTGGACGGTCTGATCCTGGTCACCCAGGACCCGGCCACCCCCGGGCTGACCGGCTTCGACGTGGCCGACGGCACCCCCGTGGTGCTGCTGCACCACCGGACGGAGAGCGTCGGCGGCGTCGCCGTCGTCGCCGACGACGAGGGCGGCGCCCGCGAGGTGGTCCGCCACCTGCTCGGCCACGGGCACACCGCCGTGCACTGCTTCGGCGGCACCTTCGCGCTCAGCCCGCACGACCCGGTGACCGGGCGGACGGCCGGCTGGGTCGCCGCGATGGAGGAGGCCGGGCTGCCCACCGCGGGGCGGCTCACCCCGGCACCGTTCGACCGGGTCCGCGCGCACGCCGAGGCGCTCGCCCTGCTCGCCCGCCCCGACCGGCCGTCCGCCGTGTTCTGCGCGACGGACGACCAGGCGATCGGCCTGCTGCGGGCCGCCGACGACCTGGGCATCCGGGTGCCGGAGGACCTCGCGGTGGCCGGCTTCGACGACATCGCCGAGGCGGTGATCGCCGGGCCCGCGCTGACCACCGTCACCACCGCGCAGGACGAGATGGCCCGGGCCGCGCTGGAGCTGGTCCTCGGCGGGCCCGAGCGCCGCGCCGAGGGAGCCCGGACCTTCCCGGCCCAGCTGGTGGTCCGGCGCTCCTGCGGCTGCCCGCCGGCCGGGGACTGAAGCGGAGGGGCCGGGCCCGGCAACCGAGCGACCGGGGCGGCGGGACGGCTCGTCAGTCGTCGAGCAGCTCGTCCGCGAGCAGGTCCATCAGCAGGTTGTCGTGCCAGGTGCCGTCCGCGCCGCGCTCGTACTGGCGCATGGTGCCGACGGTGCGGAAGCCGACCTTGCTGTAGCAGCGGATCGCGGCGAGGTTGTCCGCGGCCGGGTCGATCACCAGCCGGTGGTAGTGGTGCTCGTGCACCAGGTACCGGGCCATCGTGCGCACGGCGTCGGTCCCCAGGCCCAGGCCGTGCACCGTCGGGTCGAGGTAGAGGTCCATCCCGGCGTGCCGGTACTCGTCGTCGTTGTTGGCGTACCACTGGATGGCGCCGACCACCTGGCCGCCGAGGTCGATCGCGAAGGTCTCGGTGCCGGGCGATTCCAGGTCGTTGGCGACCTCGCCGGCCAGGTCGTCGCCGCCCCGCCAGCGGGCGAACACCTCGGGCGTGCCGCGGATGGCCGCGAGCGCCGGGATGTCGTCGCCGGTGGCCGGGCGGAGCGTGACCAAGGTGCCGTGCAGAATCGTCCCCATATGGGGCATGTTGGCATGGAAACCCGGCTCCGGCGAGTGTTTTCGAACCGCCGTCCGGCCCTTCCGGCGTGCGGTCGCGGGGACGGGACGGCAGGCCCGCACGACGGACGCCCCACGACGGACGCCCCCTCAGGCGCGGTAGCGGGCCGGGTCCCCGAGCGGGCCGAGCCAGACCGCCGTCACGGCGCTGACGTAGCGCGCCCCGCAGCGGTCGTCGGGGACGACGAGCTGCGGCCCGGCGGCGTCCAGTGGGGTGCCGTCCACCGTGGTGGCGAGCAGGATCTGCCGGCCGCCGAAGTCCGGGTCGATCTCGGCCCAGGAGACCACCGCCTGGTGGCCGTCGGCGCCGAGCACGGAGAGCAGGAAGCGCAGCCGCTGCTTGCGGCCGGAGAAGTCGATCCGGGGCCGGGCCGCGCGCACCACGTCGAGCAGCGCCGGGCCCTCGTAGCCGTGGCGCCGCTCGCCCGCCGTCCGGCAGTCGAAGCCGACCTCCACCCGGCGGGCAGGGAGGGCGCGCAGCTGCGCCATCGTCAGCTCGGCGGGGCGGTCGAGGTGGCCGTGCAGTCGGACGGTGGGTCTCGCCGGGGTCATGGGGGGCTCCCTCCTGCCGGGCCACGGCGTCGCGGCCCGGCAGGAGACGTACCCGAGCGGCACCCCGGGCATTCGCAGATGCGAAGGACATGACGGATTCCCACTCGCAGATGCTGGCTCCGGGCAGGGGCCCGGAAGAGCCGGGAAAATTCTCCGGGACGGGTGTCGATCCGGCGCCCGCCCGTTCGACGCAGGAGTGAAGGCGGGGAAGCGCCCCGCCCGCACGACCGAGGAGTCACCATGCCGCGCTTCATGACGCTGATCCGCATCGACGAGAACTCCCGCGACGGCTGGGAGCCGGATCCGGGCTTCGAGCAGCGGATGGGGGCGCTGTTCGAGGAGATCACCAAGGCGGGGGTGATGCTGGAGACCGCCGGCCTGACCCCGACCTCCCAGGGCACCCGGCTGACCTGGCGGGACGGCAGGGTCGGCCTCACCGACGGGCCGTTCACCGAGACCAAGGAGGTCGTCGGCGGCTACGCCATCCTCCAGTGCAAGGACCACGCCGAGGCCCTGGAGTGGACCAGGCGCTTCCTCCAGGTCCACCCCGTGCACTGGCCGATCGAGGCCGAGGTCCGGCAGATCGACGAGATGGCGGCGCCGCCGCAGTAACGGCCGTGCCGTGTTTGCCCCGCTCTCCGCCGGCTGCTCTGATGGGTGGCTGTGACGGAGAACGGGGCGGCGGCGGCCGTCGAAACGGTGTTCCGGATCGAGTCCGCGCGGATCATCGCCGGGGTCGCCCGGATCGTCCGGGACGTCGGCATCGCCGCGGAGCTGGCGCAGGACGCGCTGGTGGCCGCGCTGGAGCAGTGGCCGCGGGAGGGCGTGCCGGACAATCCGGGCGCCTGGCTGACCGCCACCGCCAAACACCGGGCGGTCGACCTGGTGCGCCGCCGGGAGGTCTACGCCCGCAAGCTCGCCGAGGTCGGACGGTCGGTGCGGGAGGCGCCGCCCCCGGAGCCGGCCGAGCCGGACGACATCGACGACGACCTGCTGCGGCTGATCTTCACCGCCTGCCACCCGGTGCTGCCCGCGGAGGGGCGGATCGCGCTCACCCTCCGGCTGCTCGGCGGGCTGACCACCCCGGAGATCGCCCGCGCCTTCCTGGTGCCCGAGCCGACGGTGGCGCAGCGGATCGTCCGGGCGAAGCGGGCGCTGGCCAAGGCGGAGGTGCCGTTCGAGGTGCCGTACGGGGAGGACCGGGCGCGCCGGCTCTCCTCCGTGCTGGAGGTCGTCTACCTGGTGTTCAACGAGGGCTACTCGGCGACCGCGGGCAGCGACCTGCTCCGCCCCCGGCTGTGCGAGGACGCGCTGCGGCTGGCCCGGCTGCTGGCCGCGCTGATGCCCGCCGAGCCGGAGGCGCACGGGCTGGCCGCGCTGCTGGAGTTCCAGGCCTCGCGCACCGCCGCCCGCACCGGCCCGGACGGTCGGCCGGTGCTGCTGGCCGAGCAGAACCGGGCCCGCTGGGACGGGCTGCTGATCCGGCGCGGGTTCGACGCCCTCCAGCGGGCCGGCACCGGGCCGTACTCGGTGCAGGCCGCGATCGCCGCCTGCCACGCCAAGGCGCGGCGCTACGCGGACACCGACTGGGCGACCATCGCGGCGCTGTACGAGCGGCTGCTGGCGCTGACGCCGTCCCCGGTGGTGGCGCTGAACCGGGCGGTGGCGGTCTCGATGGCCCGGGGCCCGGCCGCGGCGCTGGAGCTGGTGGACGAACTGGCGGCGGAGCCGGCCCTGCGCGGCTACCACCTGCTGCCGAGCGTGCGCGGCGACCTGCTGGCGCGGCTGGGGCGGGCGGCGGAGGCCCGGGCGGAGTTCGAGCGGGCGGCGGGGCTGACCCGCAACGAGCGGGAGCGGGAGCTGCTGCTGGAGCGGGCGGCGGGGCTCGGCGAGGGAGCCCGGGCGGCGGGGCTCGGCGAGGGAGCCGGGGCTGCGGGGCTCGGCGAAGGAGCCGGGGCTGCGGGGCTCGGCGAGGGGTCCGGGGCGGCGGGGCTCGGCGAGGGGTCCGGGGCCGGCGGTGACGGCTAGGCGTCGTCCAGGCGGAGCCGGGCGCTGACCGCGCCGAGGCCCTCGGCGAGCACCGCGAGCTGCTCGCGGGTGAGCACGTCGATCAGCAGCTCGCGCACCAGCGCGACGTGCCCGGGCGCGGCCTGGCGCAGCGCCTCCCGCCCCTGGTCGGTGAGTTCGGCGATGACGCCGCGCACGTCGCTGGGGCAGGAGCGGCGGGCGACCAGGCCCGCCCGCTCCAGCTGGGTGACCTGGTAGGTCAGGCCGCTCTTGGAGGTGACCAGCTTGTCGGCGAGCTCGGTCATCCGCAGCGAGTCACCGGGGGCGGCGGACAGGTGCACCAGGATCTCGTACTGCTGGTGGGAGAGCCCGGAGTCCTCCTTGAGCTGGCGTTCCAGCCGCCGGTTCAGCAGGTTGCTCGCGGTGACGAAGCCCGTCCAGGCGGCCGCCTCGTCCGGGTCCAGCCAGCGGGGTTCGCTCAGTGAGGACATGCGGTGAAGCCTACTCCTGTTGTTCAAATTCGAACGAAGGTGTACCGTCGACCGCGATAGACGTTCAAATTTGAACTACTTTCCGCCCGCCCCCACTCCGAGGAGGACGCCATGAGCACCGCGGCCCCCGCGCGCATGCCCGCCCTGTACCTGTCGCACGGCGCGCCGCCGCTGGCCGACGACCCGGTCTGGCCGGCCGAGCTGGCCGCCTGGTCCGCCGAGCTGCCCCGGCCCCGGGCCGTCCTGATGGTCTCCGCCCACTGGGAGGAGGCCCCGCTCGCCCTCGGTGCCGTCACCACCCTCCCGCTGGTGTACGACTTCTGGGGCTTCCCCGAGCACTACTACCGCGTCCGGTACGCCGCCCCGGGGGCGCCGGAGCTCGCCGAGCGCGTGCGCAAGCTGCTGCGCGCCCCCGGCACGCCCGTCCAGGACATCCCCGACCGCGGCCTCGACCACGGTGCGTACGTCCCGCTGGTGGAGATGTACCCGGAGGCCGACGTCCCGGTGCTCCAGGTCTCGCTGCCCACCCTCGACCCCCGGCGGCTGATGGAGATCGGCCGCAAGCTCGCCCCGCTGCGCGACGAGGGCGTGCTGATCGTCGGCAGCGGCTTCTTCACCCACAACCTGCGGGCGCTCAGCAACGACGGCCGGGTCACTTCGGTGATGGCCGAGTTCGACGACTGGGGCCGGCGCGCCCTGGAGGCCCGGGACCTGGACGCGCTGCTCGACTTCGAGCACAAGGCCCCGGCCGGGCGGCTGGCCCACCCGCGCACCGAGCACTTCGCCCCGCTGTTCGTCACCCTCGGCGCGGGCGAGGCCGACCTGGACAGCCAGCGCAGCGTCATCGACGGGTTCTGGATGGGCCTGGCCAAGCGCTCGATCCAGCTGGGCTGAGCCGACTCACCAGGCGCAGCAGGTGAAGCGTTCGCCGATGTGCTCGGGCTGCTCGGCCTCGTCCACCAGGACGGCCGCGTAGTCCGCCACCGAGATCCGGCTGCGCCCCTTGGCGTCGGTGAGCAGCTGCTCCAGGCCGGTGTGGTAGCGGCCGGTCCGCTTTCCCGGGCCGATCTCGGCGGCCGGGCTGAGCACCGTCCAGCGCTGGTCGGAGACCGTCCGGAAGTAGTCCAGCGCGGCACCGTGGGCGTGCATGATCTGGCGGACCGGCTCCGGCAGGCCCGGGTCGTCCCAGACCCGCACGCCCGGCGCGGTCTCCAGGCTCCCCGCCCCGCCGACCGCGATCAGCCGGGGCGCCGCGTCGCCCAGCGCGCGCAGGCCCTCGACCAGGGAGCGGGCGGCGGGCTCGATCAGCGCCAGGTGGCCGGGGCCGTCGCCCCCGCCGACGGCGCTCACCAGCACGTCCTGGCCGCCGGCGACCCGGGCCACGTCCGCCGGGTCCAGTACGTCCGCGCGCTCCACGAAGGCCGCCGGGCCCCGGTAGCGGTCCGGGTCGCGGACCACGGCCGTCACCTCGTGCCCGCGGGCCGCCGCCTCCTCCACCACGGCGCCGCCGATGGTGCCACCCGCGCCGATCACGGCGATCCTGACCATGGGGTACCTGCCTGTCGCTCGCGGACGGGGAGCACCGGCGAGCCGGGACGGCGCGTCGGACAGGGTCGATTATCGGACGGATTCCCGGCGCCGGCCCGGGCGCTGGGCCTATCGTGTGACGCTCCGTCGAAGGAGTGGACCATGCGCAACGGCGACGCCGTACGAACCGCCCTGGACGCCTCACTGGCGGTCCTCAGCCCGCACACCGCCGACCGCGACTGGGACGTGCCCGCGGGGCTCCTGGAGTGGAGCTGCCGCGACACCGCCGTCCACCTCGCCCACGACCTGCTCGCCTACGCCGGCCAGCTCGCCGCCCGCCCCCGGGACCGCTACCTGCCGCTGGACCTCACCGTCCGGCCCGAGGCCGACCCGGCCCAGGTGCTCACCGTGGTCACCGCCGCCGGGCACCTGCTCGCCACCGCGCTGGACGCCGCCCCGCCAGGGCTGCGCGCCTACCACCACGGCCCCTGCGACCCGCCCGGCTTCGCCGCGATGGGCGTCGCCGAGACCCTGCTGCACACCCACGACATCACCACCGGCCTCGGCCTGCCCTGGCAGCCGCCCGCCGAGCCGTGCCGCCTCGTGCTCGGCCGGCTCTTCCCGCACGCGCCGCAGGAGCCGGCCGCCCACCCGGCGGAGGTCCTGCTCTGGTGCACCGGGCGCGGGGAACTGGACGGCCGCCCGCGCAGGTCCTCGTGGACCTGGCGGGCGGCCGTGGGCGAGTGGCCGGACTGATCCGGCCGCCACCGGGCGGACCGGCGGCGAGCGGACCGGCGGTGGCCGGACCCGCGGACGGGCGGGCGGGCGGCGGTCAGGCGGCCCCGGTGGCGACCCGCTCGGCCTCGCTGCGCTCCACGCAGAACTCGTTGCCCTCCGGATCGGCCAGGGTGACCCAGCCGGTGCCGTCCGGGCGGCGGTGGTCCGCCAGCACGGTGGCGCCGAGGGCGACCAGGTGCTTCACCTCCTCGTCCCGGCTGCGGCCCTGCGGCTGGAGGTCGAGGTGGATCCGGTTCTTCACCGACTTGCCCTCGGGCACCCGGATGAAGAGCAGCGAGGCGCCGGCGGACTCCACCACCACCTCCTCGTCGCCCGGCTCGGCGCCCTCGCCCAAGGTCCCGTCCAGCGCCTCCACCCAGAAGGCGGCCAGGGCGTGCGCGTCCGCGCAGTCGATCGTCACATGTCGTACCAGAGAAGCCATGGGCCTACTCTGACCTGCACGGTTCGGATCCGTCCAGCCGTTTGCGGGAGTTCCCCCGGCCGTCGGACGCAAACGGCCCGACCGCCGGGAGCAGTTCCCGGAACGGGTGGCCGGCCTCCTCGGCGGCGCGCGTGGTGGCTCCTTCCCGCCCCGGCAGGGGCGAGCGGGCGGCCGGGGCGACTCGACCGGTCCGGCTTGGCCCTGACGCCGGCGGCAGGGCCGCAGGGTGGGCCCATGAGCGACGAGAGCGGGACGCAGGGCCGGGTCGTGATGGTGACGGGGGCCGGGACGGGGGTCGGGCGGGAGACGGCGCGGGCCTTCGCCGCCGGGGGGCGCGGGTGCCGGCGGTCGGTCGGCGGCCGGAGCCGCTGGCCGGGACGGCGGCTCCGTACCCCGGACTGATCGAGCCGCTGGCCGCGGACGTGACCGGGCCGCACGCCCCGGAGCGCATCGTCCGGGCGGCGCTGGAGCGGTTCGGGCGGCTGGACGTGCTGGTCGGCAACGCCGGCATCGTGCAGGGCCGACAGCGCCTGGGCCAGTTCGAGCGGGCGGGCGTCGAGGCGCTGCCGGCGACCAACCTGGTCGCCCCGGTGCTCCTGGGGCAGGCCGCGCTGCCCGCGCCGGAGCGCAGCCGCGGGGTGGTGGTCAACGTCAGCACCGCCGTCGGGCAGCGCGGTTGGCCGGGCAACTCGGTGTACGCGGCGGGCGAGGCCGCACTGGAGAGCGTCACCCGCAGCTGGGCGGTGGAGCTGGCGCCGCGCGGGATCCGGGTGGTGGCGGTGGCGCCCGGCGCGATCGACACCCCGATCGGCGACCACTGCGGCTTCGACCCCGGACAGCAGGCGGCGATCCGCGCGTGGCAGATCGGGCACACCCCGCTGGGCCGGATCGGCCGCCCCGCGGAGGTGGCCTGGGCGATCACCCGACTCGCCTCGCCGCAGGCCTCGTTCGTGACCGGCGTAGTGTTGTCCGTCGACGGCGGCGCGCTGGTGGGCTGACCGGGAGGGGGCGGTCGGCGGTGCGGATCGGTGAACTGGCGGCCCGGACGGGCAGTACCGCACGCGCCCTGCGGTACTACGAGCAGGCCGGGCTGCTCGACTCCGAGCGCGCGCCGAACGGCTACCGCGAGTACGACGGGACGGCGGTCGTGCGGGTGCGCAACATCCGTGCGCTGGTGGCGGCGGGGCTCACCCTGGAGGACCTCCGGCCGCTGTTGGACTGCCTGGACGGGGACGTGCCGGCGCAGCGGCCGTCGGCGCGGATGCTGGGGATCGCGCGGGAGCGGCTGGCGGCGGCGCTCGCGGGGGCCGGGGCTGTGGTGGACGGGGCTCCGGGGCTCCGGGGGCCGGGGCTCCGGGGGCCGGGGCTCCGGGGGCCGGGGCTCCGGGGGCCGGGGCTCCGGGGGCCGGCGCGAGCACGGGCACCGGTCCGGGCGGAGCCGGGGTTCCGACGGACGGGTGACACCCCCGATCGGGGGTGTGCAGGGGGCGGACGGGAGAGGACAGTGGGCCCATGCAGATTCCACTCTCCGTGATGGACTTCCTCGACCGGGCCGAGCTGGTCTACGGCGACCGGGTCGGCATCGTCGACGAGCCGGTGCAACCGGCCGAATCCTGGGGCGAGCTGAGCTACCGCCGGATCGCCGAGCTGGCCCGGGCCCAGGCCGCCGGGTTGGACCGGCTCGGTGTCGGGCCGGGCGAGCGGGTCGCGGTCGTCTCGCACAACTCGGCCCGGCTGCTGACCTCCTTCTTCGGGGTGAGCGGGTACGGCCGGGTGCTGGTGCCGGTGAACTTCCGGCTGCGGGCCGAGGAGGTGTCGTACATCGTCGAGCAGAGCGGCGCCTCCGTACTGCTGGTCGACCCGGAGGTCGCCGACGCCCTCAGCGGGGTGGTGGCCAAGCACAAGTTCGTGATCGGCGCGGACAGCGACGCCGTGCTGTACGACACCGAGGGCAGCCCGCGGCGGTACGCGGTGGACGAGAACGACACCGCCACCATCAACTACACCAGCGGAACCACCGCCCGCCCCAAGGGCGTTCAGCTCACCCACCGCAACATCTGGCTGAACGCGACGCTGATGGCCCTGCACTACGGCGCCGGCGACCGGGACGTCTACCTGCACACCCTGCCGATGTTCCACGCCAACGGCTGGGGCCTGCCGTTCTCGCTCACCGGCCTGGGCGCCCGGCACATCGTGCTGCGCAAGGTGGACGGCGCGGAGATCCTGCGCCGGGTCGAGCGGCACGGGGTGACCTTCCTGTCCGGCGCGCCCGCCGTGGTCCAGATGGTGCTGGACGCGGCCGCCGACTGGGACGGCCCGGTGCCCGGACGGGACCGGGTGCGGATGATCGTGGCCGGCGCCCCGCCGCCGACCTCGGTGGTGCAGCAGGTCGAGGAGCAGCTGGGCTGGGAGTTCATGCAGCTCTACGGCCTGACCGAGACCTCCCCGGTGGTCACCGTCAACCGTTCGCGGGCCGAGTGGGACGCGCTGCCGGCCGCCGAGCGGGCCGAGAAGCTGGTCCAGGCGGGCGCCCCGTCGCTCGGCACCCAGCTGCGGGTGGACCCGTCCGGCGAGGTGCTGGTGCGCTCCAACACCGTGCTGGACGGCTACTGGCAGCAGCCCGAGGCCTCGGCCGAGGCGCTGCGAGACGGCTGGTTCCACACCGGTGACGGCGGCACCCTCACGGACGGCCTGCTGACCATCTCCGACCGCAAGAAGGACGTGATCATCAGCGGCGGGGAGAACGTCTCCTCGATCGAGGTGGAGGACTGCCTGTACGACCACCCGGCGGTCGCCGAGACGGCGGTGATCGGGGTGCCGCACGAGAAGTGGGGCGAGACGGTGAAGGCGCTGGTGGTGCTCAGGGAGGGCCACGAGGCCGTCACCGAGGCCGAGTTGATCGCGCACTGCAAGCAGCGGCTGGCCGGCTACAAGTCGCCCACCACGGTCGAGTTCCGGGACTCCCTGCCGCGTACCGCCACCGGGAAGCTCCAGAAGTTCCGGCTGCGCGAGCCGTACTGGGCCGGGCGGCCGCGGCAGGTCAACTGAGCAGCCCCGACTCCCGTGCCGCGAGGGCGAGTTCGGTCCGGTTGCGGACTCCGAGCTTGTGCATCGCGGACTTGAGGTAGCCCGTCACGGTGTTGCAGGTCAGGCCCAGTCGGGCGGCGATCTCCGGGTTGGTCCGGCCGGTCGCCGCCCAGCGCAGCACCTCGTGCTCGCGCGGGGTCAACGGCCGGGCGGGGGCGCCCTTCCGGGGCTGTCCGCGGTTCCAGGCGGCGGCCCCGGCCAGCGCCCGGGCCGCCGCCTTCGCCAGGGTGCCGACCGCGGAGATCCGCACGTCCCCGAACGGGACGACGGTGCGCAGCGAGGCGTACACCACCCCGTGCACGGTGCCGCCGTCCATCAGCGGGACGGTGAGCATCGCGTACAGGTCCTCGGCGGCCACGGCCGCGTCGTAGTGGTGCGAGATGGTCGTCGCCGCGCGGTAGTCGGGCACCCAGGTGGGCGCGCGTTCGGCGAGGGCCCGGCCGCCGAGGCCGAGTCCCGCCGGGACGGGCACGTCGTGCAGCAGGTCGGCCCGGGTGCCGGCCCAGTGCCGCAGCACCATGCCCTCGCCGCCGGGGCGGCCGTCGGGCAGCGGTTCGGGCACGCCGACCAGGCCGACGTCGGCGCCGCACTCGGCCACCACCCGGCGGGCGAGGTCGCCGAGCACGGCGTGCCGCACCAGCTCGGCGGCGCGCGCGTCGAGTTCGGGGTCGTCGGGTTGCGCAGCGTCGGCGACGGGTTGCGCAAGGTGGGGGTCCGCAGCCCTGGTCATCGCGGAATTGTCACACGTGGTCGGGCCGGTGGCGAGGGTCCGGACAGGCGTGTTTCCTGGAGTCGCGGACGCGGCCGGCCGGGCGGGCGTAGGGTGCGCCGGTGACTACCGGCCGGTAGCAACTGCCGGGCGGGCGACGGTCCGACCGGCGGGGCGCGTACTGCGGGGCGCCCGGTACGGCCGGGCACCCGGCACGGGAGGGCCGATGCGGGAGGAGTTCCGATGCGGGAGGAAGAGCCGATGCGGGAGGAAGAGCCGGTGACCGATCCGAACGCGCCGGGCGGGGTCCTGGGCGGGCTGCTGGCGGACCTGCGGGCCGAGAGCGCCGTGCTGGACGGTCTGGTCGCCGGGCTGCCGGCCGGGGACTGGGCCCGGCCGACGCCCGCCGAGGGCTGGACGGTGGCGCACCAGATCGCCCACCTGGCCTGGACCGACGGTTGGACGGCCCTGGCCGCACGCGACCCGGAGGGCTTCGGCGCCTCGCTCGGCGGGCGCTTCGCCGAACTGCTCGCGGCCGGCGCCGACCCGGTCGAGGAGGGTGCCCGCGCGGGTGCCGCCGCCGAGCCCGCGGTACTGCTCGCCCGCTGGCGGGCCGGGCGGGCCGAGGCACAGGCCGCGCTCGCCGCCGCCCCGGCCGACGTCCGGCTGCCCTGGTTCGGCCCGCCGATGAAGCCCGCCTCGATGGCCACCGCCCGGTTGATGGAGACCTGGGCGCACGGCCAGGACGTCGCGGACGCGCTGGGCGCCACCCGCGAACCCACCGACCGGCTGCGGCACATCGCCCGCCTGGGGCTGCGCACCCTGGGCTTCGCCTTCGCGCTGCACGGGCTGCCCGTGCCCGACCGCCCCGTCCGCCTCGACCTGACCGCGCCCGACGGCGGCTCCTGGACCATCGGGCCGGCCGGGGCCGAGGACGTGGTGGCCGGCCCGGCCCTGGACTTCTGCCTGCTGGTGACCCAGCGCCGCCACCGGGACGACCTCGCCCTGACCGCCACCGGGCCGGTCGCCACCGCCTGGCTCCCCATCGCCCAGGCCTTCGCCGGGGCACCCGGCAAGGGGCGCCCGCCCGCGGCGCAGAGCCGTCCTGTCTGACGACGCGTCATATCAGTTGCCCCGTAGGGGTAAACCACTCGTTCCGGCGATGGGCCGGGGCCTTCCGGGATGGTGGAATGCCCGCATGATCCGTACTCCCACCGTCCGCGCCCGCGCCCTGCGCACCGCGCTGTCCGTCGCCGCCGCCCTGCTCGCCGTCGGCGGCGCGGCCGTCGCCCCGGCCGTCGCCGCCGCGGCGCCCGCCCCCGTGGCCGCCCCTGTCGCCGCCGGAGCCCGGGTACGGGCGGCCACCCCGGCCGCCCACCAGGTGGCCGCCTTCCTGGAGGCGTACCGCGCCGCCGTGCTCGGCCGGAGCACCGAGACCCCGCGGCAGGTCCGCGAGCAGTACCTCTCCCCGCACCTGAACGACCGGCTGGACGCCTGGGCGCAGCAGAACGACGCCGACCCGGTGTTCCGCGCGCAGAACGTCCCGGCGGACTGGTCGGCCCGGCAGGTCAGGGAGGAGGAGGGCTACGTCTCCGTCCGGCTGACCGAGTTCTGGGACGGCGGCGGCAGCCAGGACGTCTGGTACACCGTCCGCCTCAGCGACCTGCGGGTCTTCGACCTCGGCGACCAGCCCGCGTTCTAGCCGCCCCCGCCCCCGGGGGCGCTCGCCCGCCCCGCTCAGAGGCCGATCCGCAGCGGGGTGAGCCGGGTGGCGACCAGGTTGGTGGCGCCCCGGTCGCGCTCGACGTGGCCGTGCACCAGCAGCCCGGCCCGGTCCAGGGCGGTGCGGCGCTGGGACTCCCAGACCGGGCGGTTGCAGATCACGTTGATCAGCCCGGTCTCGTCCTCCAGGCTGAGGAAGAGCACCCCGCCGGCCGTCGGCGGCCGCTGCCGGTGGGTGACCAGTCCGCCGACCACCACCGCCGTCCCCGGCGGCACGTCCGGGAGCCGGTCGGCGCTGAGCGCGCCGCCGCGCTCCAGGTGGGCGCGCAGGTGCTGGAGCGGGTGGCTGGTGGCGGAGGTGCCGGTGGCCCACAGGTCGGCGATGGTCTCCTCGACCGGGCTCATGCCGGGCAGCTCCGGCGCCTGGGTGCCGGGGGTCGTGCCGGGGATCAGTTCGGCCGAGATCCCGGCGAACGCCCCCGCCGCCCAGAGCGCCTGACGCCGCGTGAGCCCGAAGCAGTCAAAGGCCCCGGCGGTCGCCAGCGCCTCCAGGACGGGCCCGGGCAGGCCGGTGCGGCGGGCGAAGTCCTCCAGGTCGGCGTACGGCTGCCCGGCCACGATCGCCTCGGCCTGTGGGGTGCCGATGCCGCGCACCGTCTCCAGGCCGAGCCGGATCGCCGGTTGCGGGCGCCCGGCGGTCAGCGGCGGCTTCGGGGTCGGCCCCCGGTACGGCTCCAGGGTGGGCCGCGCCCCGCTGGCGTTGACGTCCACCCCGCGCACCCGCACGCCGTGCCGCCGGGCGTCCGCGACCAGGCTGAGCGGTGAGTAGAAGCCCATCGGCTGGTTGGCCAGCAGCGCGCAGGTGAAGGCCGCCGGGAAGTGGTACTTCAGCCAAGCGCTGGCGTACACCAGGTAGGCGAAGCTGATCGCGTGGCTCTCCGGGAAGCCGTAGTTGGAGAAGGCCTCGATCTTGCCGTAGACGTCCTCGGCCACCTCCGGCGGGATGCCGCGCTCGGCCATCCCGCCCAGCAGCCGCTCGCGCAGCCGGGCGACCCGCTCGTGCGAGCGCTTGGCGCCCATCGCCTGGCGCAGCCGGTCGGCCTCCCCGGGGGTGAACCCGGCGCAGTCGATGGCGAGTTGCATCATCTGCTCCTGGAACAGCGGCACCCCCAGGGTCTTGCCGAGGGCGTTCTCCATCAGCGGGTGCGGGCAGCCGGGCGGCTCCGCCCCGGCGCGGCGGCGCAGGTACGGGTGGACGGAGCCGCCCTGGATCGGTCCGGGGCGGATCAGCGCCACCTCGACCACCAGGTCGTAGAAGTGGTCCGGCTTGAGCCGGGGCAGGGTCGCCATCTGCGCCCGGGACTCGACCTGGAAGACGCCGACGGTGTCGGCCCGGCGCAGCATCGCGTACACGCCCGCGTCGTCGTCCGGGATGGTGGCCAGGTCGTAGCGCAGCCCGTGGTGCTCCGCGACCAGGTCGCAGGCGTCGTGCAGGGCGGCGAGCATGCCGAGGCCGAGCAGGTCGATCTTCACCAGTCCGGCGGCGGCGGTGGACTCCTTGTCCCACTGGAGCACCGAGCGCCCGGGCATCCGGGCCCACTCGGTGGGGCAGATCTCCCCGATCGGCTCCCGGGTGAGCACCATGCCGCCCGAGTGGATGCCCAGGTGGCGGGGCAGGCCGTGCAGCTGGGTGGCGAGCCGGAGCACGTCGTCGGGGATGACCGCGTCCGCGCCGGGGGCGGAGCGGAAGTCGGTCTGCCGGCTGAACGCGTCCACCTGCCCCTGCGGGTAGCCGAGCACCCGGGCGGCGTCGCGGATCGCCAGCCGGGGCCGGTAGGTGATCACGTTGGCGACCTGGGCGGCGTGCTCGCGCCCGTAGCGGCCGTAGACGTACTGGATGACCTCCTCGCGGCGGCGGTTCTCGATGTCCAGGTCGATGTCGGGCGGCCCGTCCCGGGCGGTGGAGAGGAAGCGTTCGAACAGCAGCTTGTAGTGGACCGGGTCGACGGCGGTGATCCCGAGGGCGTAGCAGACCGCCGAGTTGGCGGCCGAGCCGCGGCCCTGGCACCAGATGTCCCGGCTCCGGCAGAAGTCCACGATGTCGTGCACGATCAGGAAGTAGCCGGCCAGGTCGAGGTCCTCGATCACGTCCAGCTCCCGGGCGAGCTGGCGGCGGGCGGCGGCGTTGCCGGGGCCGAAGCGGGCCGGGCCGGCGGCCGCGACCAGGGCGCGCAGATGGCTGGTCTCGGTCTCGCCCTCGGGGACGGGGTAGCCGGGCAGTTCGGGGTCGAGCTTGGTGAAGTCGAAGGCGCAGGCCCGGCCGAGTTCGGCGGTGGCCCGCTGCACCCCGGGGAAGCGGGCCAGCCGGCCGGCCATCTCGCGCCCCGAGCGCAGGTGCGCGGTGCCGGCCGCCGCGGTCCAGCCGACCGCCTCCTGGAGGGTGCGGCGCCCGTGCAGCGCGGCGAGGCTCTGCGCCAGGCGGCCCTGGGCGGGGCCGGCGTGGTGGGCGTTGGTGGAGGCGACGACGGGGAGGCCCAGCTCCGCCGCGAGGGCGGCGAGGGCGTCGTTGCGCCGGTCGTCGCCGGGCAGCCACTGGTCGATCAGCTCGACGTGGACGTTCTCCCGGCCGAACGCCTCGGCCAGGGAGCGGAGCCGCCGCTCGGCCTCGCCGCGGTCGGGCAGTGCGGCGGGGACCCGGCCGAGGCGGCAGCCGGTGAGCACCGCCCAGTGGCCGTCGTGCGCCCCGGCGAGTGCCGCGAAGTCGTACACCGGGTTGCCCTTGGCACCGCCGGCCAGCTGGGCGGCGGCGATCGCGGCGGAGAGCCGGCGGTAGCCGGCCGGGTCACGGGCGAGGACCAGCAGGTGCTCCTCCGTCCCGCCCTCGCGGAGGGTCAGCTCGGCGCCGAACACGGTGGCCAGGCCGGTGCCCCGGGCCGCCTCGGCGAGCCGGACGGCGCCGTAGAGGCCGTCGTGGTCGGTGATCGCGAGGGTCTCCACGCCCAGCCGGACCGCCTCGGCGACCAGGTCCTCCGGGTCGCTGGCGCCGTCCAGGAAGCTGAAGGCGGAGTGGACGTGCAGTTCGGCCCAGGGGGCGTCGCGGTCGGGCTTCGTGGTGTCGTCGGGCCGGGCGGCGTTCTCGGGCCCCTCGGTGCTTCCGGGCTCCTCGGCGTTTCCGGGCCCCTCGGCGTTTCCGGGCCCCTCGGTGCTTCCGGGCTCCTCAGTGCGGCGGCGCAGCGGGACGACCGTGCGGTCCGGCGCCGTGCCGGTCAGCCTGCGGTGCAGTTCGCTCCAGGGGAGCGTGGGGTGGCTGGTGAAGCCCATCGGGGTCGCCTTCGTCGTTCTCGTACTCGTTCCGCTCCCCCCGGAGGCTCGGGCCGGCCGGCCGCTAGTCGTAGCCGGCCTCCAGGTACCAGGCACCCCCCTCCACGGTGAGCAGCAGCGCCCGGCCGCCGCCCACCACGACCTGGAACCGCGCCCGGCGCCGCGCCAGCGACTGGTCCCACCAGTACTCGACCGCCGGCCAGGGGCCGGCCCAGCCGTCCACCCGCTCCTCCCGGCCCCGGACCACGACCAGGGCCGGCCGGGCCGACACCCCCGCCCGGCCGTCCACCGTGACCGGCTGCCCGGCGCCGTCCAGCACCCGCACCGGCGCCGGCTCCCGCAGCACCACGGCCGGCCACACCTCCGGCAGCCGCCCCGGCCACGGCGCGTCGGCGGGCACCGCCGCCTCGTACGGCTCGCCCCACGGCACCTTGACCGCCTGCTCGCCCGGGCCCCGCCCGCCGGCCGGCTCGATCCGGCGCAGCCCGGCGTGCCCGAGCACCGCCTGGACCCGGGCGACCGCGCGCTCCACCCGGTCGTCCGCGACGGCCTGGCCCCACAGGGCGAGCTGGCGGCCCTGGTCCGGGGAGAGGCCGTCGGGGGCCAGCCGGAGGAGGGTGAAGCCCTCCTGGTCGGTCGGGACGCCGGTCGGGGCCTCGTTCGGGGTGCCGGTCGAGGCCTCGTTCGGGGTGCCGGTCGGGGCGGCGGTCGTGAAGGCGCCCGTGCCCTGCCAGGCCTGGAGCTGCCAGCGGACCCGCTCGGCCAGCGCCGTCGCGGACAGCCGGCCCTCGTGCCGCCACAGCCGGGAGGCCGTCCGACCGTCCGCACAGGCCACCTCGACGGCCACCCGGCGGCAGGTCAGCCCGGCCCCGGCCAGCCGCTGGTGCAGCTGCTCGGCCAGCGAGCGGGCGACGAACACCAGCGGTTCGGCCGACGGCTCCGGCGGGTCGAAGCGCTGCTCGACGGAGAGGTCCGGCTCCTCCTCGCGCGGCACCAGCGGGCGCGGCTGCAAGCCCCGGGCCAGCCGGTGCGCGACCGTCCCGGACGGGCCGAAGCGGTCCGCGACCGACTCGGCCGGCAGCGCGGCGAAGGCCCCGACGGTGGGCAGGCCGAGCCGCCCGAGCAGCTCGGCCAGGGCCTCGTCGCCCAGCGCGCCCACCGGGTACGGGGCGAGGAACTCCGCCGTCCGGCCCGCCGGGACCAGCACCCCGGCCCGGGCGGCGAGCACGGCGGCGAACAGCCCGTCGGCGACCCCGACCAGGGCCTGCGGGGCACCGCCCGACCCGGCGGCGGCCTCCGCTGCTTCCCCGGGCGCCTCCCCTGCCGCCGCTGCCGCCTCGGCCCCCGCCCCGGGGGCCACCGCGCCCGGGACGGCGTCCGGGACGAGCGGCTGCCCGAGGGCCTCGGCCACCGCCCTGCCGACCTCGGCTGCCAGCGCCTCCTCGCCGCCGAAGTAGCGGCCCGGGCCCTTCACCGGGATCGCGCACAGGCCCGGGCGGACCACCTCCACCCGGGGCGTGAACGCCTCCACCGCCGCGACCACCGGCTCGAAGCGGCGGGTCTCCGCCTCCGGGTCGCGGTCGCGCAGTTCCAGCTCCGGGCAGAGCCGCTGGGCCAGCTTGAGCCGCTGCCCCTGCCGCACCCCGGCCGCCCGGGCGCCCGCCGAACAGGCGAGGATCCGCCCGCCCTCGGTCACCGCGACCGGGTCGTCGCCGGTGACGGCCACCACCGGCCAGTCCGGGCACCAGACCACCAGCACCCGGGGAGTCCTGTCGTCCGCCATCTCAGACCACCGCCGCCACGCGGGGTGCCGTCGGCTCCGCCACCGGCTGGTGCGCCTGCTCCCGGAGCGGGCGCACCGCGCCGTGCTCGTCCGGCAGCCAGAGCCGGGCCGTCCGGCCGCGCACCGCCGAGCCCCGGCCCTCGGCCACCACCTCCACCTGCCGGCCGGCCAGCTGCCCGTGGCCGTCGCCCAGCCCGAACCAGCGGCCGGAGCGCACCCCCAGCCGCAGGGCCGCGCCCGGCCACGGCCCGGCGACCAGCAGCACGCAGCCGCTGCGCCGCAGCACCGCCGCCAGCCGGGCGGCGAGCTTCGGCGGCACCGGTCCGTCCGGGCGCAGCATGATCAGTTCGACCGCGCCGGCCAGCACCGAGACCACCTCGGGCCAGTGCGGCCCCGGGTCGTCCGCGACCAGCAGCCGGCGCAGGTCCAGCCCGTACCCCTCGGCGGCGGCCAGTCCGAGGTCCGGCAGCCCGACCGCCGCGGCCCAGCCGCCCCCGGCCTCCTTCACCCCGGCGGCGAGCGCCAGCAGCAGCCCGGTGTCCCCGCCCGCCACCGACACCGCCGTCCCCCGCCGCAGCCCGGCGTCGGGCAGCACCTCCCGCAGTGCGGACGGCACCGGCAGCAGTTCCGCCCGCTCCCCCCGCCCCTCCCGCTCCCCCGGCAGGGCAGCCGGGGACGCCACCGGGCGGAGCACGGGGCGTGCGGGCTGCTCGGCGGTGGATTCGAAAACAGATTCGAAAACGGGCACAGCCCCAGGATCGAACATTTGTTCGCAAAGATTCAAGTCCGATCCGTCCTGATCACCCGCCCGCGTTTCGAACGGCCGTCGCCGGTCAGCGGCCGCTGCCGACAAGCGTTTTTTCCTTGACAAATTTTTTTGTCGGCTCGATGCTGGCACGGTGCTGGAAGTCGCCGTGATCGAAGAACCCGCCGCGGCCGAGGCCTCGCTGGCCCCCCTGCGGTCACGCGTCCTCGCCGCCCTGGCCGAGCCCGCCTCGGCCGCCATGCTGGCCGCCCGGCTGGGCCTGCCCCGGCAGAAGGTCAACTACCACCTGAAGGAGCTGGAGCGGCACGGCCTCGTCGAACTCGCCGAGGAGCGCCGCAAGGGCAACGTCACCGAACGGGTCTACCGCGCCACCGCGGCCTCCTACGTGATCTCCCCCAGCGCCCTGGCCGCCGTGAGTCCGGACCCGGCCCGCTCCCCCGACCAGCTCTCCGCCCGCTGGCTGCTGGCACTCGGCTCCCGGCTGGTGCAGGAGGTCGGGGCCCTGCTGACCGGCGCCGCCCGGGCCCGCCGACGGGTCGCCAGCTTCGGCATCGACGCGCAGATACGGTTCGCCTCGGCGGCCGACCGGGCCGCCTTCGCCGAGGAGTTGGCCCAGTCGGTGGCCACCCTCGTCAGCCGCTACCACGACGAGTCCGCGCCCGGGGGCCGCAGCCACCGGGTGATCGTCGGGCTCCACCAGATCCCCACCGCGCAGCCCGGGGCGGGCACGGCCGGGACGGCAGCGGCGGAGGCGGGGACAGGCGGGACGGGAACGGCAGAGGCGGGAACAGGCGGGACGGGAACGGCAGAGGCGGGGACGGCGGCAGGGACGGACGACCGCGGCACCGAACGGACCGACCCCCGGGCCGACCAGGAGGACACCCGATGACCCACCCGTTCGAGATCGAGCTGGAGACCTCCCTGCCGGCGAGCCCGGAGCAGGTCTGGGAGGCGATCGCCACCGGACCGGGCATCGACTCCTGGTTCATGGGCCGCAACGAGCTGGACCCGCGCGAGGGCGGCACCGCCGTCATGGAGACCGGGGGCCACCGCGAGGAGTCGGTCGTCACCGCCTACGACCCCGGCAAGCGCCTGGCCCTCCGCACCGGCACCGGCGAGGACGGCCGGTTCATGGCCTTCGAGTACCTGGTCGAGGGCCGGGACGGCGGCGCCACCGTGCTCCGCGTCGTCCACAGCGGCCTGCTCGGCGACGACTGGCAGGACGAGTACGACGCGCTGCGCCGCGGGTGGCCCTTCCACCTCCACACGCTCCGCGAGTACCTCACCCACTTCCCCGGCCGCACCGCCGTCCCCGTCTTCGCCGCCGCGCCGTCGTCCGGCCGCCCGGAACCGGAGGTCCGGGCCCTGCTCGCCCGCGCCCTGTCGCTGCCGCTCCCGGTGGCCGTGGGCACGCCGGTCCACGGCCGCCCGACCGGCCTGCCACCGCTGGACGGTGAGGTGGTGTGGGCCGACGACGAGCGCTTCGGGGTCCGCACCGCCGACGGGCTCTACACCTTCCACCACGGCTCCGGCCTGGTCCTGATGTTCCACCACCTCTTCGGCCCGGTTGCGGACGGGGCCGGGGCGGGGGTGGAGGGCGGGGCCGGGACGGGGGCCGGGGCCGAGGCCGCCTGGCAGCAGTGGCTGGGCGGCGTGCTCGGCTGACGGCCCTTCGGCCCGTTCGACTTCCCGCCGTCCGAGCCGTCCGACCCGTTCGACCCGTCCGACCCGTCCGACCCGTCAGGTCTTCCGACCCGTTCGATCTTCCGACCACCCGGGCCCGGCAGCCCCGGTCCCGCACCGCACGAGAACCGAGGAACCCCATGCGCACCCTGATCAGCACCGCCTTCATCTCGCTCGACGGCGTCGTCGAGGGCCCCGGCGGCGAACCCGGCTACCGCAACTCCGGCTGGACCTTCAAGGACGTCGAGTTCCTCCCCGAGGCGTTCGAGATCAAGGGACGCGAGCAGGAGGAGGCCACCGCGATGCTGCTCGGCCGGGTCAGCTACCAGGCGTTCAGCCCGGTGTGGCCGGACATGGCGGAGTTCGCCCACTACAAGACCCTGCCGAAGTACGTCGTCTCCACCACGCTCACCGAGGACGACCTGGTGTCGAACTGGGGTGAGACCACCATCCTGCGCTCGCTCGACGAGGTCGCCGCGCTGAAGGAGACCGAGGGCGGTCCAATCATCGTCCACGGCAGCGCCACCCTGAACCACGCCCTCTCGGACGCCGGCCTGATCGACCGCTACCACCTGCTCGTCTTCCCGCTGCTGCTCGGCGCCGGCAAGCGCCTGTTCAGCTCGACGGACAAGGACACCCAGAAGCTGAAGCTGGTCGAGCAGGAGACGTACGGGAACGGCCTCCAGAAGCAGGTCTTCGACGTCGTCCGCTGACCGCGCGGCCGCCCTGCGGCCTTTCGTGGCGGGGCGGTCAACTCCCTTCCACAGTACGCCAGACGTGCACCTCGCTGCTCGGCTGCCGCTCCGAGAAGAGGCCCGACGGCGAGGTCCGGGCGAGGAGGCCGCGGAGGTCCGCCTCGAAGGCCGGCCGACGCTCGGCGAAGAGGTGCGGGGCCGAGAAGGAGAGCGCGAAGACGCCCGCCACCGTGTCCTCGACCGTGCGCTCCAGCGGCTGCCCGCCCGGGACGACGATCCGCTGCGGCCCGACGAAGCCCGCCCGGGCGAGGACGGCCGCCTCGCCGCCCGGCGTGCCGTGCGGCAGCAGGCCCCGCCCGGCGCGGCGGACCGGGCCGAGGTAGCGCCGGACCAGCTCGCCGATCGCGTCGTACGGGACCGGCGGGTGCGGCAGCCCCTCGGTGGGCCGCGACTCGCCCTTCAGGTCCGAGAGGTGCACCAGCGCGCCGCCGGGCCGCAGCATGCGCCGTACGGTCGCCGCCACCAGGTCGCGGTCCATCCAGTGGAAGGACTGGCCGAAGACCGCCACCGTGAAGGTACCGAGCCCCGGCGGCAGTTCCTCGCCCCGGGCCCGCACCCAGGTCGCCCTGGGCTCCCCCGCGCCCGCCCGCCGCGCCTCGTCGATCATCCCGGCGTCCGGGTCCACCCCGACGACCTCGGCGAACAGGTGCGCCAGCCCCAGCGCCAGGGTGCCCGGCCCGCACCCCACGTCGAGCAGCCGCCCCCGCCCGTCGAGCCCCAGCGCTCCGGCCAGCGCCTCCGCGAGCCCGGGCGCGTACGGGAGCCTGCCCCGGGTGTAGTACGCGGCCGTCCCGGCGAACAGCGTCTCGTCCCAGGACCAGGCATCGTCGGTCATGGCCGCTCCTCTCCTGGGCTCCGCCCTCCGGTCAACGGAGTTGATCGTAGTGCGAGTTGACCGGCGGACGGGAGCGGGGTCGAGCGGGACGGAACCGGGCGGGGCGGGGCGGGGCGGAAATCGATGGACACGCCTCCTGCGGTCAACAGACTGGTCCCATGACCGCCAGCGATGACAAGAACGACCTCCGGATCTACATCCAGGACGCCCGCGACGCCCTGCTCTGGAAGCTCGAAGGCCTCTCCGAGTACGACCTGCGCCGCCCGCTCACCCCCACCGGGACCAACCTGCTGGGCCTGGTCAAGCACGTCACCGGCGCCGAGGCGCTCTACTTCGGCGACACCTTCGGCCGCCCCTTCCCCGAGCCGGCCCCGCTGTGGATCACCGGCCGGACCGAGCCGAACGGCGACCTGTGGGCGCGGGCGGACGAGCCCACCGAGGAGGTCGTCGGGCGCTACCGGCGGGTCTGGGCGCACTCCGACGCCACCATCGAGGCCCTGCCGCTGGACGCCGTCGGCAAGGTGCCGTTCGGCGCCGGCCACCAACAGACCCTGCACCGGGTGCTCGTCCACATGATCGCCGAGACCCACCGCCACGTCGGCCACGCCGACCTGGTCCGCGAACTCGTCGACGGCGCCACCGGCCAGCGCTCCGACGGCGCCAACACCACCCCCGGCGACGCCGACTGGTGGCGGGCCCACCACGAGCGGGTGGAGCGGGCGGCCCGGGAGGCCGGCGGCCTGGGTTGAGCCGGCGGGCGGGCGGGCCGGGAGGGCGGCGTCCTGGGTCTGCGGCCTGGGCTGAGCCGACGGGCGGGCGGGCCTGGGCTGAGCCGACGGGCGGGCGGGCCGGGGTCTGCGGCCTCGGCTGAGCCGGCGGCCTCGGCCGGGCCGTCAGCCTCCGTGCCGGTCACCCGGTGCTCCGACGTGCCGCAGGACGGCCGCCGCCCGGTCGGCGAGGGGCCCCGGGGCGAGCGGCACGCACACGTACCCGAACTGCGCGTAGGCCTCCCGGTGGATCCGCTCGAACCGCAACGACTCCTCGTAGGAGATGCGCCGCGCCTCGGTCGGGGTGACGAAGCCCGGGCTCTCCACGAAGAACACCCGGCGTTCGTAGACCTCCTCCGCCCGGATCCGGTCGAGCTCCCGGGCCAGGACCGGCGTGACCGGATGGCCGAGGTACACCGCCAGGGCGTACGTGCACACCGGCGAGCGGTCGAAGAACCGCACCTCCCCCGGTCGGCCGACGGCCCCCTCCTGCCGCCGCCGTTGCAGGGTGACCACCGCGTCCACGAACGCCGGGTCCGTCCACGGCTCCGGCTCGCCCTGGGCCTGGCGCAGCGCGATGACGTCGGTGGCGGCCTCCTCGACCACCGGGTGGCCGGCGCACTCCAGCCACCGCAGGACCGCCGTCTTCCCGGCCCCCGGGGTGCCGGTCAGCAGATAGCGCTTCATCCCCGCACTCTACGGACCCCACGGACCGGGGGCGGCGGCGGTGCGGGCCCCGAAGGGGGACGGGCACGGCGGCAGTCGAGGGCAGGAGGTGTCGGGCGAGGAGGGGGGAGCGGCGGTGTCGGGCCGGGAGGTGTCGGGCCGGAAGGTGTCGGGCCGGGCCGCTAGGGTCTGTGGGTCACGGGGTAGGCCGGGAGGGGTGGGGCACGTGGGGTGTGAGCGGTTGGCGGAGCTGCCGGGCGGGGTCGTGCACGCGGCGAGCCGGGAGTTCCTGGCCCGGGAGGGCCTGCCGTCCGCCGGGGCGTTCCTGGACTTCGCGGCCATCGGGGGCGGGGAGCTGACGGCGGTGCCGACGGACGCGGAGCGGCTGTTCGTCCTCGGGGAGACGGAGTACTGCACGCCGTTCGCCGCGGGCCACCTGGTGCTGCTGGACGGGGTGACCGGTCAGGTGTTCCTGGACGGCGGCGGCCCCCGGCGCGACCTGCTGGCCTCCGACGTGGCCGCGCTGGCGGGCCTGGTGCGCGAGGTGGACGCGGTGGCCGAGGCGGCGCGGCAGCCGCAGGAGATGGACGGGCGGCGCGGGCCCGCCGTGCTGGCCGAGGTGCTGGCGGCGGCCGAGCGGCGGATGCGGGAGATCGATCCCGGGCTGTTCGGCGACGGCTCCGTACCGCCCCCGCACTGGGGCACCGCGCTGCTGGTGCGGGCGCTGGGCTGGGGCGCCCTGCCGGGCGGCCCGGGCGGGCCCGCGTACGCGATCACCCCGGAGCTGGTGGCGGAACTGGCCGCGTTGACGGACCAGGACGGCGGCCCCGGGCGGGTGCACCGCTTCCGGGCCGAGGACCTGCCCGCCGCCCTGGTGCACCGGCCGACCCGGCAACTGCTGACCGAGGTCGGCCTGCCGCTGGGCGGGGCGATGTTCGGGGTGTGCGAGGAGCCGCTGGTCACCATGGGCGAGGCGTACCCCGAGTACTTCGACGGCGAGGAGGACCGCCCGTACCAGCGCGACTTCCTCGCCCTCGGGGACTGGCCGACCGATCTCACGATCGCCCTCGACGGCGCCACCGGCCGGCTGGAGCTGCCGGACTGGTACGACGACGGCCACCCCGAGGCGTACCTGAACCGCGACCTGTCGGCCCTGCTCTACGCCCTCTGGACGTACGAGCGGCTGCGCGCCGAGTGGGAGCGCTGGGACTACGGCCGCGCCCGGGACACGTGGGCGGTGTTCGATCCGCAGTCGCTGCTGAGCGCGGTGGTGGACCGGCTGGTGGAGGCCGTCGACCCGGAGGCGTTCGCCTCCCCCGGCTGCTCCTGGCGGCTGCTCGCCGAGGACGGGCACATGGGCGGGCTGCTCGGCTGAACGCCCTGGCCGGGGTGCTCGGGGTGCTCGGGGTGGGCCTCGGCGGGTTGCGGCTGGCTGCGGCGGGTGCGGAGCGGGGACAGGAACACCGGCAGGAAGGCCGTCGCCAGGACGACTCCGCCGATCCAGAGCGTGGCGCGCGGGCCGAGGAGTTCGCCGAGCAGGCCGGAGAGCGCGGAGCCGACCGCCAGCGCGCCGGTGAGCAGGAAGCGGAACGTGGCGTTCATCCGGCCGAGCAGCGCGTCCGGGGTCATCCGCTGACGCAGGCTCACCCCGACCACGTTGTCCATCCCGGTCTTGAGCGAGACCAGCAGCCAGCCCGCCCCTGCCACGGACGCCCGCCGGATGCTGGTCCTGCGCGCCGTGGTCGACCACGGCTCGGTGAGCGCCGCCGCCACCGCCCTCGGCTACACCCCGTCCGCCGTCAGCCAGCAGGTGGCGACGCTGGAGCGGGAGACCGGGACGGCGCTGTTGGAGCGGATCGGTCGGGGCGTCCGGCCGACCGCCGCCGGGCTGCTGCTGGCCGGGCACGCCGCCGCCATCGACCGGCAGGTCGCCGAGGCGGGCGCCGCGCTGGCCGACCTGCGGGCCGGGCGCAGCGGCAGTCTGACCGTCCGCTACTTCGCCACGGCCGGTGCCGCGCTGGTGGCCCCGGCCGTGGCCGCGTTCCGCCGGGAGCACCCGGGTGTACGGCTCGACCTCGGGACGACCGACCCCGAGGACCCGCTCACCGAGGTACGGGACGGCCGCGCCGACCTGGCCGTGGTGGTCCGCGCCACGGACGCGCCGCCCCCGGACGGCCTGCGGCTGGTCCACCTGCGGGACGATCCGTACCGTGCCGTCCTGCCCCGGGGCCACCGGCTCGCCGCCCGGCGCGTGCTGGAAGCGGCCGAACTCGCGGACGAGCTTTGGGTGGGAGCCGAGCCGCCCGGCCCCTGCCGGGACATCGTCCGGGCCGCCTGCGAGGCGGTCGGCTTCCGCCCCGCGGTCGCGGTGGACAGCGCCGACTACGCCACCGCACAGGGCTTCGTGGCGGCCGGTCTGGGGGTGGCACTGGTCCCCGAGCTGGGCCTGACCCAGCGCCACCCGGAGGTCGTCGTCCGGCGGTTGCGCGGCCCCGAACCGGTGCGCACCCTGCACGCCGCCGTGCGGGAGGGCTCCTGGGGCCGGCCGGTGCTCGATGCACTGGTCAGCGCCCTGCGGGTGGCGGGAGGCGCGGCGGGCCCGGCATAGCCTGGGTCGATCGGATCATCCGAATCCGAGAGGGCGTCGAAAGGATCTGCGGGCATGCACGACGAGACGCAGGAGCTGTACCGGGCGTTCGCGGAGCGGGAGGCGCGCGGCAACTCGCCGATCTACCAGGAGCTGGCCGAACGGGTCGCCGGGGACGGGCGGTTGTGCGCGCTGCTGGACGGGCTTCCGGCGGCGAAGCGGCAGCCGAACCTGCTGTTCGGCGCCGTCCGGCACCTGGGCGGGCCGGTGACGGAGGGCTGGCCCGCCTTCCACGACTGGACGGCGGAGCACTGGGCCGGGGTCTCGGCGACGATGCTGGAGCGGCGGACACAGACCAACGAGGCAGGCCGCTGCGCCACCCTGCTGCCGCTGCTGGCCGCGCTGCCGCAGCCGCTCGCCCTGATCGAGGTGGGCGCCTCGGCCGGGCTCTGCCTGTACCCGGACCGGTACCGCTATCGGTACCGGCAGCTGAACGATTCGGGCGCCGGGTTCGCGGCCGAGTTCGGGGCCGGTTCGGGGGCGGTTCGGGGGCGGGCCCGGAGGCGGGTCCGGAGCTGGATTCGGAGGCGGGTACTGAGTCGGGTCCGGAGCCGGGTCCGGTGACGCTGGACTGCGTGGTGAGCGGGCCCGTGCCGTTCTCCGGTTCCCTGCGGGAACGGCTGCCCGAGGTGGTCTGGCGGGCCGGGATCGACCTCAATCCGCTGGACGTGCGGGCCGAGGAGGACATGCGCTGGCTGGAGTCGCTGGTCTGGCCGGAGCAGGCCCACCGGCTGGAGCGGCTGCGCGGCGCCGTCCGGATCGCCCGGGCCGAACCGCCGCTGCTGGTGCGCGGCGATCTCAACGCGACGGTACGGGAGTTGGTTGCGCAGGCCCCGACGGGGGCGACCCCGGTGGTGTTCCACAGCGCGGTGCTCGCGTACCTGCCGCCGGAACAGCGGGAGGAATTCGCGGCGACGATGCGCGAGCTGCCCGGGCACTGGATCTCCAACGAGGCGGTCTCGGTGCTGCCGACCGTCGCCCGGCGCCTTCCGCGCCCGGCCCCGGCCGGTTCCGGGCTGTTCGCGCTCGCCCTGGACGAGCGGCCGGTGGCCTTCACCGGACCGCACGGGCAGTCCCTGGACTGGTTCGGCGAGGCGTAGGCGCCGCCCGGTGGCAGCCGGCGGCCACGTGCGGGCGACGGCTCGCGGGCGGCGGCTCGCGGGCGGCGGCGTGCAGTCGACGCGGGTTCGGGCTTGAAGCTGCCGCAGCGGCAGCTTCTACCGTCGTGAGCGAGGCCGCAGAACCGGCCTCGGTCCACGCGAACGTGGGGACAGGACACACGGGGGCATCGACACGAGGGCATGGAGAGGAAGGAGGCAGCCATGGCCTGGCCCATCGCCGAGGTGGCCCGGATGTCCGGTGTGACGGCTCGGACGCTCCGGCACTACGACGAGATCGGACTGCTCCCGCCGGCCTGGATCGGCTCCAACGGCCACCGCTACTACGAGGAGCGGCAGTTGCTCCAGCTGCAACAGATCCTGGTACTGCGGGCGCTGGGCGTGGGCCTGACCGAGATCGCCCGGATCCTGGGTGACCAGGTGGACGAGCTGGAGGCCCTGCGGGGCCACCGCCGGCGGCTGGTCGCCGAGCGCGACCGGCTCGACGCCCTGGCCGCCACCGTGTCCCGCACGATCGCCGACCTGGAACACTCCCGGAAGGACGGCACGCCCATGACCATCAACCGACCCGAGAACCTGTTCGAGGGCATCCAGCCCGACGACGTCGACGCCAGCCTGCGGGACTTCCCCGAGCACGCCGAGGCGGCCCGGCGCACGACCGCCGCGATGACCCCGGCCGAGGTCGAGGCCGGACAGCGCGAGCGGACCGCCCGCATGATCCACCTGGCGGAGCTGATGGCAGCCGGCCACCCGGTCGACGCCGAGCCCGTGCAGAGCACGATCGGCGAGGAGTACCGGCTGCTCCGCGCCATCCGGCCGGTGCCGCGCGAGGAGTACCTGGCGATCGCCCGTTCCTGCACCGAGAACGAGCAGTGGCACGCCGCGTACGAGGCTATCGCCCCCGGTCTGGCCGCGTACCAGCGTGCCGCCATGGAGGCGTACGCGGCGGCGCAGCTGTCCTGAACCGGGCCGGGCCGGGCTCGGCGGGACGGGCTGAGCTGAACGGGCCGGGCTCGGCGGGACGGGCTGGGCTGGACGGGCTGGGCTGGACGGCGCCGTCCAGCCCGGCCCGCCGTCACTCCGTGCGCAGCGCCGTGGCCGTCCTGGTGCGGGCCGCCCACGCCGCCGGGAGGACGGCTCCCAGCAGGGCCAGCACCAGGCCGCCGAGTATCAGCGGCCCCACCACCGACGGGGCGAACACGGCGAGGTCGGCGGCCGGCACTCCCATCCCGGCGGCCCGGGCCATCGCGGGCATCACCTGGTGGTGCACCAGGATGCCGACCGGGACGCCGATCAAGCCGGCTGCCAGCCCGCTGCCGCAGACCGAGGTGAGCACCATGCCGACGGTCTGCCGGGGCGACATCCCGAGCGCCTTGAACACCCCGAGGTCGTGCACCCTGTCCCGGGTGTCCAGCAGCACGGTGTTGAGCACCCCGAGCCCCGCCACCACGGCGAGCAGCAGCGTGAGCGTGCCCGCCAGCGTGTTCATCGCCAGCACCACGAGGTTGATGTGCTCGCCGCCTGGCTCGGCTCCCAGGCCCAGTGGCTTCACCGCCTGGTCCAGCCCGTCGGCGTAGGCCTGTGCGTCGGTCCCCGGGGTGAGGTCGATGCGGAAGGCGAGGGCGTCCCCCTGGATCACGCCGCCGAGCGGGGCCAGTGTGGCCCGGTCCGTGAACACCACGTCACGGGTGGCCAGGACCTCACCGGTGATCGTCGCCGGGGTGCTGTGCCCGTGCGCGGTGAGGGTCACGGTGTCACCGACCTTCGCCTGGGTGGCCCGCAGATGGGCGGTGGCCACCACGACCTCGCCCGGGCCGTGGAACCAGCGGCCGGAGACCAGTTGGAAGCCGCTCCAGGAGGCGTCGCCGTCGAACGCGACCACGTCGGAGCGCCCGGTGCTCCCCGCCAGGTCGACCGCGGCCGGGGCGCTGCTGTACCAGGCCCGGGTGCCCGGACGGGAGTCGATGGCCTGGGCCACCGCCGCCTCGTCCACCTGCCCGACGGGCTGTTCGGCGCCCTCGATCGGGGCCTGGACCACCACCTTGCCCGCGCGGTCTGCTTCCAGCCCCTCCTGGAGTGAGCCCAGCGAGAGCGTCAGGCCGACGCAGAGGGTGACCCCGACCGTGCCCAGTGCCACGGCGGCACCGGTGGTCGCCGTGCGGCCCGGCCGGTTGAACGGGGATGCCAGGCCGAGACTGAGCGACCGGGGCACCGGCAACCGGCCGACCAGGTCCTGCGCCCGGGCCCACCGGCCCGCCGGGCCGCCCCCGCCGACCGCTCCACGGGCGGCTGCCCGCTTGGCGCCCGGCGCCGTCCGGCCGACCGCGAGCGCCTCCACCGTCCGCAACCGCCCGGCCCGCAGCGCCGGTACCAGCGCGGTGCCGGCGACCGCGCCGAGGGCCGTCAGCGCGACCACGGCGTCCACCCAGGCCGGGATGCCGAGCAGCCCGCCGCGCAGGGCCTTGTGGGCCAGCCCGAGGACCGGTACGGACAGCAGGTTGCCGAGGAGCACGCCGAGCACCGTGCCGATCCCGGCGGGGATCAGCGCCTGGCCGACGTAGGCGCGCGCCACCTGGGCCGGGGTGAAGCCGAGGGACTTGAGGATGCCGATCCGCCGGGTGGCGGCGCTGACGGTGCCGCTGACCACGACGCCGATGATCAGCACCGACATGGCCAGGCCGAGCACCCCGAAGGCCGTGACGAAGGGGACGAAGGTCGAGGCCGTCCGGTTCGCCTCCTCCTGGGCGGCCCGGTAGGAGGTGGCCTTGGCCAGCGCCCCGCCCGGGAGGACGGCGGCCAGGGCGGCACGGTCGGCCTCCACCTCGGCGTCGCTGTCGGCGTGGGCGAAGCGGTAGAGGTACTGGACGGCGGGCTCCGCGCCGTGCGCCGTCAGCGCGGCCACCTGCTCGGGGGCGACCCAGCCGTCCGCGCTCCAGGAGACCGAGGCCGCCAGGCCGACGACCTTGAGCGTCGGGCGCCCCGGCAGGTCCGGGAACTCCATGGTGTCGCCGACCGCCAGCGGGGAGCGCCCGTCCGGGAACACCACCTCGCCGGGGCCCGCGATCCAGCGGCCGACCGTGATCCGCAAGCCGTCCAGCGGGCCGTCCTGGGCGCGGCCGACCAGCGTCATCGGCGGCAGCGGGCTCCCGGCCGGCGGGATCCGGGTGCCGGGGCCGGAGCGCGGCTGCACGGCGACCGCCGGGTAGGGGCCGGCCGAGGCCGTCACACCGGGCGCCTGGGCCGTCGCGGCGAGCTGCGCGGGGCTCGCCGACGCGCGGTCGTACAGCACGTTGAGGTGGGCGCCGTGCTGGTCGGCGAAGGAGCGCTGGTACGGGCCCCGGGCGGCGACCAGCAGCCCGAGCGCGAGGACGCACGCCGTCACGGACACCATCGTGGTGAGCACCATCACCACGGTCTGCACCCGCCGACGGCCGACCCCGGCGCGCACCACCTTGCCGAGCGCGCTCATCGGCCACCCCCAGGAGCCGCCACGGCGGCGGTGTCCCGGACCAGCCGGCCGTCGAGCAGCTCGACCGTCCGGTCCGCGCACCCCCCGGCGAGCGCCGTGTCATGCGTGACCAGCAGGATCGTCTGGCCCTCGGCGTTGAGCCCGCGCAGCAGGTCGCGGACGTCGGCGGCCGAGGCGGTGTCCAGCGCCCCGGTCGGCTCGTCGGCCAGCAGCAGCGGCGGACGGTTCATCAGCGCCCGGGCCACCGCGACCCGCTGGCGCTCGCCGCCGGAGAGCCGGCCCGGGAAGGCCTTGGCGTGCCGGGCCACCCCCAGCCGCTCCAGCAGCTCCCGGGCGCGGGCCCGGGCCTGCGCCCGCCCCATCCCGGCCAGCTGGGCCGGGAGCAGCACGTTGTCCTCCGCGTTCAGGTCGTCCAGCAGGTTGAAGAACTGGAACACCATGCCGATCCGGGCCCGCCGGTACTCGGCCAGCGCGGCCTCGCCGAGCCGGTGCACGGCGACGCCGTCCACCTCCACCTCGCCCTCGCTCGGGCGGTCGAGCCCGGCGATCAGGTTCAGCAGGGTGGACTTGCCGCTGCCCGACCGGCCGAGCACGGCCACCGCCTCGCCGGCCCGGACCTCCAGGTCGAGCCCGGACAGGGCGGGGCGGGCGGCGTCGGATCTGTCGTACGTCCTGCTGACGCCGCGGATCCGGATGATCGGCGCGTTCACGGGCCCTCCACGGTTCGGGGTCCGGCCCCGGGAACCCCGGGCCGGCTGACGGAACATCACGCTACGAATCGGCGGCACGTGCCGACAGCCGTCTGGGCGGCCTCTGCTGGGTGTATCCAGATACACCCCGAACTGGGTGTTCAGGCCTAAAGCGCCGGAGGCCCGCGCCCGGCAGACTGACTCGTCGAAAGGTCGGAACCGAGGTCCACGGGGGGCCGCGGAAGGGAAAGGGGGCGCGCCGGATGAACACGGGAGTACTGGACGGGTTGGCCCTTCGGGTCGGCCGGGCCTGCACCGACGGCGTGCGGGCGTGGTACGCGGTGACACTGGCCGTGACGGGGTTCCTCGCGCTGCTGGCCGGGCCGGTGCTGCTGGCCACCGCGCTGTTCGGGCCGGACGAGCCCCAGGGCCTCCACCCGGGCGGGCCGCTGGTCCTCGCGCTGCCGCTGGGGCCGGTCGCCGTCTGGGCGCTCTGCTGGGCCACCGGGGGCGGCGGCCGGGCGGTCGGCGCCGCGCTGTTCGCGCCCGGGGCGATAGCGCTGATGGCGGCGCAGATCTACGGCGGCGCCGCGCCCGGCGGCCGGTCCGGTGCGGCCTGGCTGGCGCCCTCGCTGCTGGTGCTCGGACTGTTCGGCGCCCGCTGGATCGCCACGGAGACGAGGCGCACCGTCGGGAAGTGGAGCGGGCGGCCGATCCCGGTACCGTACCGCCGCCCGGGCGGCAACGGGGCCGGGGCGTGGCAGCGGCTGCGGGCCGGCGGCTGGCTCGCCGACCCGGCGATCTGGCGGGACTTCGTCTGGACGCTGCTCAGCGGCGGCGCCGTGCTGTTCACCGCCGCGAGCGTCCTGCTGGCCCCGGTCGCCCTGGAGGTGTTCGGCCGGGACGGCCGGTTCTTCGCCCTGGGCGTCGTCTACTCGACGGGCCTGACCGTCGCCCCGGTCGCCGCCCTGTGGGCCGCCCCACCGGTCCTGCGGATCCACGAGGCGGCCGCCCGCGCCCTGCTCGGGCCCTCCCGGCGGGCCGAGCTGGCCCGCCGGGTCAGCCACCTCGCGCGGACCAGGGCGGACACCATCGACGCCGGCGCGGCCGAGCTGCGCCGCATCGAACGGGACCTGCACGACGGGGCCCAGGCCCGGCTGGTGGCGCTGGGCATGCTGCTGACCGTCGCCGAGCAGCTGAAGGACGACCCGGACGCCCTCGGGCCGCTGCTGGCCGAGGCCCGGTTGTCCTCGGTGAAGGCACTGGGCGAGCTACGGGACCTGGTCCGCGGCATCCACCCACCGGTGCTCGCCGACCGCGGCCTGGCCGACGCGGTACGGGCGACGGCGCTGGACCTGCCGCTGCCGGTCGGCTTCGCCGGCGGCCTGCCCGGCCGGGCGCCCGCCCCGGTGGAGTCGGCGGCCTACTTCGCGGTGACGGAGCTGCTGGCCAACGCGGTGAAGCACTCCGGGGCCTCGCGGGTGTGGATCGAGATGGGGCACAGTGACGGGCTGCTGCGGATATCGGTCACCGACGACGGGCGCGGCGGCGCCGAGCCGTCCCGGGGGACGGGCCTCAGCGGAACCGAACGCCGACTGGCCGCCTTCGACGGGGTGCTAGCGATCAGCAGCCCGCCCGGTGGACCGACCATTGTGAACCTGGAGATCCCGTGCGCGTTGTCATCGCCGAAGACCTCTTCCTCCTCAGGGACGGCCTGACCCGGCTGCTGGAGGCCAACGGCATGAAGGTCACCGCGGCGGTGGAGGACGGGGAACAGCTGCTCGCCGCGGTGGCCGCGGACCGGCCCGACATCGCCGTGGTGGACGTCCGGCTGCCTCCGGGCTTCACCGACGAGGGGCTGCGGGCGGCGCTGGCGGCCCGCCAGGCCCATCCGGGCCTGCCCGTCCTGGTGCTGTCCCAGTTCGTCGAGCAGCTGTACGCGCGCGAGCTGCTGGCGGGCAGCACCGGCGGGATCGGCTACCTGCTCAAGGACCGGGTGATGGACGGCACCCAGTTCATCGACGCCGTACGGCGGGTCGCCCAGGGCGGCACCGCGATGGATCCGGAGGTGATCACCCGACTGCTCACCCACAACTCCTCGGCCGGCCCGGTCTCCACCCTCTCCCCGCGTGAGCGGCAGGTGCTGGCGCTGATGGCGGAGGGCCGGTCCAACGCGGCGATCGCCCAGCAGCTGGTGATCACCGAGCGGGCCGTCGCCAAGCACACCGCGTCGATCTTCGTCCGGCTCGGCCTCCAGCCCTCGGACGACGACAACCGTCGGGTCCTGGCCGTCCTGGCCTACCTCAACAACTCCTGAAGGAGCCGCCACCGCCCGTACCGACCGCAGCCACCGCCCGTACCGACCGCAGCCCCGAACCGGGCCCCGCCCGGGATCCGGTACCACCGACCCGACCCACAACGTGATAGATCACCGACAAGTGGCGAGTGGCCCTCCGCTGCACGGGGCTCGCCTGCCGCAGAACGGGTCAATTAGGCTGGTGAGGTGCTCATCCTTGTTCGCCGCCGCCACGTGGACCTGCTCCGCGTGACGACCATGTCCTGTCGACGCTCCGGCTGAACCTCGCGCCACCCACCCTCACCGGCGGCCCCTGCCCGGCCGCCGCCACCTCCCGGCTCCCGGAGCACCCGCCGCACCAGGCGCTGCTCCGGCGTCCCCGGTCGACCACCGGGACCAGCCGGGACGAGACCCAGCGGATGTCACACATGACGCAGCAGTACACGCCCATATCCGAGACCGGCACCGGCTCCGCCCCGGTGGACGCCCTCCCGGTGATCGACCTCTCGCTCGCCGACGGCGGCCCGGAGGACCGCCGCCGCCTGCACGACGAGCTCCGCGCCGCGGCCACCGGCGTCGGGTTCTTCCAGCTGGTCGGCCACGGCGTCACCCCGGAGGAGACGGCCGCGCTCACCCGGGCCATGCGCGCCTTCTTCGCGCTCCCGGAAGCCGACCGGCTCGCCGTGAGCAACCTCAACTCCCCCCACTACCGGGGCTACACCCGCACCGGTGACGAGCGCACCGGCGGCAGCCAGGACTGGCGCGACCAGCTGGACATCGGCGCCGAGCTGCCCCCGCACGTCCCCGGCAGCGGCGAGCCCCCGTACTGGTGGCTGGAGGGACCCAACCAGTGGCCCGAGGCGCTCCCCGAGCTGCGCACCGCCGCGCTCGGCTGGATCGACCACCTCGGCGCGGTGGCCCGCCGCCTGCTGCACGAGCTCCTCGCCTCGATCGGCGCCCGCCCCGACTTCTACGACGAGGCCTTCGCGGTCCACCCCCACCTGCGCCTCAAGCTGGTCCGCTACCCCGGCACCGCCCCGGACGGCGCCGGCCAGGGCGTCGGCGCCCACAAGGACTACGGCTTCATCACCCTGCTGCTGCAGGACACCGTCGGCGGCCTCCAGGTCGAGCGCGCGGACGGCACCTTCCTGGACGTCCCGCCGCTCGACGGCGCCTTCGTCGTCAACCTCGGCGAGCTGCTGGAGGTGGCCACGGACGGCTACCTCAAGGCCACCAGCCACCGCGTGGTGAGCCCGCCCGGCGCCCGCGAGCGCTTCTCGGTGCCCTTCTTCTACAACCCCCGCCTCGACGCCCACATCGCACCGCTGGACTTCCCGCTCGCCCACCACGCCCCCCGTGCCACCGAGGACCCGGACAACCCGCTGTTCGCCGACTTCGGCCTCAACGAGTGGAAGGGCTACACCCGGGCCCACCCCGAGGTCACCCGCCGCCACCACGCGGCCCTCGTCTGACCCACCGCGGCGACGGACCCCCGGATGCCCCCGCCCGTACGGGCGGGGGCATCCGTCGCGCGGAGGCCGAACACCCGCCCGCCCGTGCGGTGGACCGCCCCGGCCCGCACTGTCACACTGCTGCTGTCACAGCAGGAGTGTGCCAGCGCGGGAGGCGGCGGATGGGGGACCACGGCGGGGCCGGGCCCGGGACCGAAACGGGGGCCGGGGCCGGAACCGGCACCGGGGCCGAATCAGGGGCCGGGGTACGGCTGACGGTGGACGAGCTGGCGGCGCGGGCCGGGGTGACGGTGCGGACGGTCCGGTTCTACGGCACGAAGGGGCTGCTGCCGCCGCCGGAACTGGGGCCGCGGCGGGTCGGGCTGTACGGGGAGGCGCACCTGGACCGGCTGGGGCTGATCGAGGAGTTGCAGCGGCAGGGCCTGACGCTGGCCGCGATCGAGCGGTACCTGGCCCGGCTGCCGGAGGACAGCTCGCCGATGGACCTGGCGATCCACCGCGCGCTGGTGGCGTCCTGGACGCCGGAGACCCCGGAGGAGGTCACCAGGGCGCAGCTGGAGCGGCGGGCCGGGCGGGGGCTGACGGAGGAGCAGGTCGAACGGCTCGCCGCGATGGGCGCGCTGGAGCGGACGCGGGATCCGGAGGTGTTCCGGGCGGATCCCGGGCTCCTGCCGCTGGGCGTGCGGATCCTCGACGTGCCGATCCCGCTGGAGACGCTGCTGGCCGCCCGCGGGGTGGTGCTGGAGCACAGCCGGGCGACGGCCCGGGAGTTGCACCGGCTGTTCCGCGAGACGGTGTGGAAGCCCTACCGGGAGAGCGAGCCCGAGCCGGCGGAGCTGGCCCGGATGCGCGCGCTGACGGACCACATCCAGCCGATGGTGGCACAGGCCCTGGTCACGGCCTTCCAGCGCTCGCTCCGGGAGGAGCTGGGCGAGGAGCTCGGCCGGGATCCGGGGCAGGACCCGGAGCCGCCCGTGGAGCCGGAACCGGAGAGGAGACAGGCCCCGGAACCGGAACCGGAACCGGAGCCGAGACAGGCCCCGGAGTAGGCCCTGGGACAGGCCCCGGGTGGGGACGCGCGGCGCACGCCCTCACCCGGGACCGACCAGCCCGTGAAGGTCAGCCCCTGAAGGCCAGCCCCTGAAGGCCAGCCCGTGGCGGCCAGCCCGCAGCGGTCAGTCCGTGAAGGTCCGCCCCTCGGCCGCGACGCGCTCCAGCAGCGCCGGGGGCGCGAACCGCTCGCCGTACGCCGCCGCGAGCTCGCGGGCACGGGCCACGAAGCCGGCCGGGCCGCCCTCGTACCCGTTGATGTACTGGAACACGCCGCCCGTCCAGGCCGGGAACCCGATGCCGAGGATCGAGCCCACGTTGGCGTCGGCGACCGAGGTCAGCACGCCCTCCTCCAGGCAGCGCACCGAGTCCAGCGCCTCGCTGAACAGCATCCGCTCCTTGAGGTCCTCGAAGGGAACGGCCGAGGGCTCGGCCGAGGGCTCGGCGGAGGACTGGGCGGAGGACTCGGCAGAAGCACCGGCGGAAGCCGAGGACCCCCCGAAGTGCTCCAGCAGCCCCGGCCAGAGCCGTCCGCGCCTGCCGTCCGCGCCGTACTCGTAGAAGCCCGCGCCGCCGCTGCGCCCGGGGCGGCCGAACTCGTCGACCATCCGGTCGACGACCGCGTCCGCCGGATGCGGCGTCCAGGTGCCGCCGGCGGCCTCCACCGAGCGCCGGTACTCGTCGCGGATCTTGCGCGGCAGGGTGAGGGTGAGCTCGTCCATCAGGGAGAGCACCTTGGCCGGGTACCCGGCCTGCGCGGCGGCCTGCTCGACGCTGGCCGGGTGGACGCCCTCGCCGACCATGGCGACGCCCTCGTTGAGGAACTGGCCGATCACCCGCGAGGTGAAGAAACCGCGGGAGTCGTTGACCACGATCGGCGTCCGGTCGATCTGCCGGACCAGGTCGAAGGCCCGGGCCAGCGCCTCGTCCCCGGTGCGCGGGCCGCGGATGATCTCGACCAGGCGCATCTTGTCGACCGGCGAGAAGAAGTGCAGCCCGATGAAGTCGGCCTGGCGCTCGACGCCCTCGGCGAGCAGGCCGATCGGCAGGGTGGAGGTGTTGGAGCAGAGCAGGGTGTCGGGGCCGACCACGCCCTCGACCTCCTGGAACACCTTGTGCTTGAGCTCGGTGTTCTCGAAGACCGCCTCGATCACCACGTCGCAGCCGGCCAGGTCGGCGGTCTCGGCGGTGGGGGTGATCCGGGCCAGCAGTTCGTCGCGCTTGGCCTCGGTGGAGCGCCCGCGCGCGACGGCCTTGTCCAGCAGCCCCCGGGAGTAGGCCTTGCCGCGCTCGGCGGCCTCGACGCTGACGTCCTTGAGCACGACCTCGATGCCGGCCTTGGCGCAGGCGTAGGCGATGCCCGCGCCCATCATCCCGGCGCCGAGCACGCCGACCCTGCGGACCAGCCGCTTCTCGACGTCCTTCGGGCGCCCGGCACCGGAGTTGACGGCCTGCATGTCGAAGAACAGCGCCTGGATCATGTTCTTGCTGGTCTGCCCGCAGGCCAGCTCGGTGAAGTAGCGGGCCTCGACCGCCATCGCGGTGTCGACGTCCACCTGGGCGCTCTCCACCGCGGCGGCCAGCACGTTGCGCGGGGCCGGGTAGGGCGCACCGCCGAGCTGCTTGCGCAGGTTGGCCGGGAAGGCCGGCAGGTTGGCGGCGAAGGCCGGCGTGGCCGGGGTGCCGCCGGGGATCTTGTACCCCTTGACGTCCCAGGGCTGGACGGCGGTCGGGTTGGCCTCGATCCAGGCGCGCGCCCGGGCGGTCAGCTCCTCGGGGGTGTCGACCAGTTCGTGCACCAGCCCGTGCTCCAGCGCCTGCGCCGGGCGGTACTGGCGGCCCTGGAGCAGGAACTTCAGCAGGGCGTCGGTGATGCCGAAGAGCCGGACGGTGCGGACCACCCCGCCGCCGCCGGGCAGCAGGCCGAGGGTGACCTCGGGCAGGCCGATCCGGCTGGCGGGGGTGTCGAGGGCGATCCGGTGGTGGCAGGCGAGGGCGATCTCCAGGCCGCCGCCGAGCGCGCTGCCGTTGACGGCGGCCACGACCGGCTTGCCGAGGGTCTCCAGGGTGCGCAGCGCGCGCTTGATCCGCATCGACTTCTCGAACACGGCTGCGGCGTCCTCGGGGCGGGCGGCGGAGAGCATCCGCAGGTCTCCCCCGGCGAAGAAGGTCTTCTTGCCGGAGGCGATCACCACACCGCGCAGGCCGTCCGAGGCGGCGAGGGCGGCCAGCCGCCCGACGACGGCCTCGAAGTCGGCGGTGAAGGCCTCGTTCATGGTGTTGACGGACTGGGTGGGGTCGTCGAGGACGAGGGTGACCACGCCCTCCTGGTCCTGCTCCCAGCGGATGGTGGTGGTGTCGCTCATCAGGTGCTCCAGGTCTGGGAGGGGAGGTCAGATGCGCTCGACGATGGTGGCGATGCCCATGCCGCCGCCCACGCAGAGGGTGATCAGGCCGTAGCGCTGGTCGCGCCGCTCGAGCTCGTCGATCACGGTGCCGAGCAGCATCGCGCCGGTGGCGCCGAGCGGGTGGCCGAGCGCGATCGCACCGCCGTTGACGTTCACCTGGTCGTGGCGGAAGCCGAGTTCGCGGATGAAGCGCAGGGCGACGGCCGCGAAGGCCTCGTTGATCTCGACCAGGTCGATGTCGGCGGCGGTGAGCCCGGCCTTGGCGAGCGCCTTGCGGGTGGCCGGGGCGGGGCCGGTGAGCATGATGGTCGGCTCGGAGCCGGAGACGGCGGCGGAGACGATCCGGGCGCGCGGGCGCAGCCCGTACCGCTCGCCGACCTCGCGGTTGCCGATGGCGACGAGCGCGGCCCCGTCCACGATCCCGGAGGAGTTGCCCGCGTGGTGGACGTGGTCGATGGCCTCGACCCAGTGGTACTTCTGCAGGGCGACGGCGTCGAAGCCGCCCGCCTCACCGATGCCGGCGAAGGAGGGCTTGAGGCCGGCCAGGGTCTCGACGGTGGTGCCGGGGCGGATGAACTCGTCGCGCTCCAGGACGACCAGGCCGTTGCGGTCGCGCACCGGGACGACCGAGCGGTCGAACAGGCCGTCCGCCTGGGCCTTGGCGGCGCGGGCCTGGGACTCGGCGGCGAAGGCGTCCACGTCGGTGCGGGAGAAGCCCTCGATGGTGGCGATCAGGTCGGCGCCGATGCCCTGCGGGGCGAAGTTGGTCTCGTACGCCGTCATCGGGTCGGCGAACCAGGCGCCGCCGTCGGAGGCCATCTTCACCCGGGACATCGACTCGACGCCGCCGGCCAGGACCAGGTCCTCCCAGCCGGAGCGGACCTTGGCGGCAGCCAGGTTGACGGCCTCCAGGCCGGAGGCGCAGAAGCGGTTCTCCTGGACGCCGGCGACGGTGTCGGGCAGGCCGGCCGCGATGGCCGCGATCCGGGCGATGTCGGAGCCCTGGTCGCCGACCGGGCTGACCACGCCGAGCACGATGTCGTCGATCGCGGCCGGGTCCAGCCCGGGGAAGCGGTCGCGCAGTGCGTGGATCAGCCCGACGACCAGGTCGATCGGCTTGGTGCCGTGCAGCGAGCCGGTGGCCTTGCCCCGGCCGCGCGGGGTGCGGATCGCGTCGTAGACGTACGCTTCGGTGGTCACGGTGGGAACGCCTTTCAGGGCAGGGGGCTTGGGGAGGGACGGTCAGCCGAGGACGGAGCGGCCGACGATCTCCTTCATGATCTCGGTGGTGCCGCCGTAGATGGTCTGGATGCGGCCGTCGGTGAACGCCCGGGCGACCGGGAACTCGCTCATGTAGCCGTAGCCGCCGTGCAGTTGGAGGCAGCGGTCGGCGGTGCGCTTCTGCAGCTCGGTGGCCCACCACTTGGCCATCGAGGCGTCGGCCGGGGTGAGCGCCCAGCGGTTGTGCTCGGTGATGCAGCGGTCCACGAAGGCGCGGGTGACGGCGCACTCGGTGGCCAGTTCGGCGATCTCGAAGCGGACGTGCTGGAGCTTGGCGAGCGGCCGGCCGAAGGCCTCGCGCTGCTTGACGTAGTCGGTGGTGATCTCGACCAGGTACTCGGCGCCGGCGATCGCCGCGGCGGCGATGGTGAGCCGCTCCTGGGCGAGGTTCTGCATCAGGTGGACGAAGCCGCCGTTGAGCTCGCCGATCAGGTTCTCCTTCGGCACCCGGACGTCCTCGAAGAACAACTCGGCGGTGTCCTGGGCCTTCTGGCCGATCTTGTCGAGGTTGCGGCCGCGCTCGAAGCCGGGCGTGCCGCGCTCGACGGCCAGCAGGCTCAGCCCGCGGGCGCCGCCCTCGGGGGTGGTGCGGGCGACCACGATCACCAGGTCGGCGAGGATCCCGTTGGAGATGAAGGTCTTGGCGCCGTTGAGCAGGAAGTGGTCGCCCCGGTCGACGGCCTGGGTGCGGATGCCCTGGAGGTCGGACCCGGTGCCGGGCTCGGTCATCGCGATCGCGGTGATCAGCTCGCCCGAGCAGAATCCGGGCAGCCAGCGGCGCTTCTGCTCCTCGGTGGCGAGCGAGGTGAGGTACGGGCCGATGATGTCGTTGTGCAGGCCGATCGCCAGCCCGGACGCGCCGGCCCTGGCGAACTCCTCGGCCAGCACGGCCGCGTAGCGGAAGTCCGGGGTCCCGCCGCCGCCGTACTCCTCGGGGACGGCGAGGCCGAGCAGGCCCTGGCGGCCGGCCGCGAGCCACGCGGACCGGTCGACGATCCCGGCCTTCTCCCAGCGGTCGTAGTGCGGCAGCACCTCCTTGGCCAGGAAGGCCCGCACGGTGGCCCGGAAGTCTTCGTGCTGCTCGGTGAGGATCTCGCGCTGCACCGCTACTCTCCTTGCTCTGCCGAGGGGTTGAGGGGGTCGAGGGAGGGGACGCGCCAGTCCCGGGACACTTCGGCGGTGTCCGCGCCCGGCCTGGCGGGCGGGCGGCGCAGGGCTCCCGGGGTGGCCGAGAAGCGCGGGGCGGGGGCGGGCTGGGTGACGCCGCCCGCCTCGACGTACGTGCCGCGCGCCGCCAGGTGGCCGTCGGCGGCTGCCTGACGCATCGTCAGCACCGGTTCCACGCAGGCGTCGGAGCCCGCAAAGACGGCCTCCCACTCGGCCCTGGTACGGGTCGCGAAGCGGGCGGCGATCAGGGCGCGCAGCTCGGGCCAGCGGGCCGGGTCGTACTGGTCGGGCGCGTCCGGGCCCAGCTCCAGCAGCCGGGCGAACTCCGCGTAGAAGCGCGGCTCCAGCGCGCCGACGGCCAGGTGCCCGCCGTCGGCCGCCCGGTAGACCGCGTAGAACGGGGCGCCGCCGTCCAGCAGGTTGACGCCCCGGCGGTCCTGCCAGTGGCCGGCCGCGAGCAGGCCCCACAGCATGCTGCCCAGGTGCGCGGCGCCGTCCACGATCGCGGCGTCGACCACCTGCCCGGCGCCGGTGGCCCGGGCGTGGTGCAACCCGGCGAGCAGGCCGACGACCAGGTAGAGCGAGCCGCCCGCGTAGTCGCCCAGCAGGTTGGCCGGGATGCCGGGGGCCTCGTCGGCCCCGCCCGGCGCCGCCACCATCCCGAGCACCCCGGCGACCGCCGCGTACCCGAGGTCGTGCCCGGCGGTCCGCGCCCGGGGGCCGGACTGGCCCCAGCCGGTCATCCGCCCGTACACCAGCGCCGGGTTGCGCGCCAGGCAGGCCTCGGGCCCGACCCCGAGCCGCTCCGCGACGCCCGGCCGGTAGCCCTCGATCAGCAGGTCCGCCCGCTCGACGAGGTCCAGCACCCGCCCGGGGCCCCCGGGGGCCTTCAGGTCGACCAGCACCGAGCGCTTGTTGCGGTTGCTGAGGTCGTACGCCGGGTCGGTGCCGAGCGGCGAGGGCTCCGGCCGGTCCACCCGCACGACGTCCGCCCCGAGGTCCCCCAGCAGCATCGCCGCGAACGGCCCCGGGCCGATCCCGGCGAGCTCCACCACCCGCACCCCCGCCAACGGCCCTCCGGCCCCCGGTGCCCCGCTCGTGTCGCCCACTGGCACTGAACCCTTCCGCCGGGTTTGACAGTAAAGCTGTAACACTCGGGATGATAGGCAAGCGACCCGCCGGTAACAAGACCTCCGCACCCCTCCGGCGCCCCGATTCCCGCGCGGCCCGGCCCCGGTGGCCCCGGCCACGCCCCGCGCACCCGGCACCACGGAGGGTGGGTCCGTGCACTGACGGAGGCTCCCTGTACGGTCGTCATACCGCAGAGAGGGGGAGGACCGCTCTGCCGACCGGGGAGGGACACAGCACGCCATGGGCAACCAGAACTTCGTCACGGGACCGGTCGCTCCGGCCGGGGCCCCGACACCGGGGCCGGGGCCGGGGCCGGCGGCCCCGTCCGCCGTCGGGTCGCCGTACGCCAATCCGTCGCAGCCCGGCGACACCAGCGTGCCGCCGCTCCCCCTCATGCCGCCCGGCAGGGCGACCACCCGGCTGGACACCCCGTACGAGCTCACGGCCTCCGCCGCGATAGCCCGCCAGATAGCCGCCGACCTCGATGACGCGAACGGCAAGGCGGGCCCCGGCGCGCACAGCCTCACCGAGTACGCGAGCACCGCGTCGACCAGGATCCGCGGCTTCGCCTTCGGTGGCGCCCTCACCAGCAGCACCGAACGGTGGCTGCAGCAGTGCAAGGCCCTGCACGGCAAGCTCGGCAATGCCGCCAACAACCTGGACCGGACGCGGCAGTACTACAACTCCAACGAGACCACCATCGCCACCGACTTCCGCGCGGGCCGGTAGAGGACGAGGAGGAACAGACAGATGGTGTCCTTCAAGGAACTCCACGAGGCCGACTTCTCCGCGGTCAACGACGCCGCCGAAGCCTGGGCCGGCGTGGCCAAGGCCCTGACCGCCCTGGACGGGCGAGTCACCAAGGACCTCACCAGCACCGCACAGCGGGCCGGGTGGAAGGGCGACGCCGCCGACGCGGCGACCACGTCGATGCAGGAGATCGACGGGGACTTCAAACAGGCCTCGGCCGTCGCCACCGCCCTCGCCGCGATCATGAAGACCGCTGCCGAGGACTTCGCCGCCGCCCGGCGCGACCTGGACGCGGCGCTCCACGACGCGCAGGCCGACTCCTCCCTCAGCGTCACCGCCGACGGTGCGGTCAACTGGACCGTGCCGAAGGAGTCGAGGAACGACCCCGAAGCCGAGCGCACGATCCGGGCGAACGCCCAGGCGCTGTCGGACCGGCTCAACAAGGCCGTCGCGAAGGCCACCGCCGCCGACCAGAGGGCCACCGTCGACCTCCGGGCCGACATCGGCACCAGCACCACGGCCTTCAACCCCGCCCCGGGCGGTGCCGGCCCGGTCGCCGACGCCAAGCGGGCCACGGACCTGATGTCCAAGGCCGGCAGCCTCACCGACGACCAGCTCAAGCAGCTGCAGGCCCTCATGGCCGCCAACGCGGAGAACAAGGACTTCTCCACCACCCTGCTCAACGGCCTCAACGCCGGCGGCAGGACCGGCCCCGAGGCCCTGCTGGAGTACAGCAAGGTCTACGACGGCCTCGCCCACGGCAACCACAACGCCGCGGGCTACCAGGACGTCTACAAGAACCTGTCCGTCGCCCTGGCCACCGCCACCCGCGACGGCGGGATGGGCAAGGAGTGGCAGGACGGCCTGCTCACAGCCGCCCGCCGCCCGGGCGGCTCGGCGGCGGGATGGAACGACAACTACCCGGCGCTGACCTCGCTGATGGGCGCCGGCGGCACGTACGACAAGGGGTTCCTGCTCAAGGTCGGCAATGACCTGGTGGACTACGAGCGGAGCAGCAAGGCCAAGGGCGAGGAGCTGTGGGGCCCGGAGTGGATCACCGACCCCCAGAAGGGCGACCCCTTGACCCCGCTGTTGAGGATGATGAAGGGCGACGTGGCGACGACCCAGGAATTCCTCGACCCAGGCAGGAACCAGAACCTCGTCTACCTGCTCAAGGACCGCACCTGGCTCGACGAGAGCGAGGAGGGCAAGCTTCCCCAGAGCGTCGTACGGGACACCTCCCACCGTGTGTTCGCGGAGATGCTGGAGTCCGCCGCGACCGGCCACGAGCCCGGCCAGCCGCCGGTGCGGCCGCACGACGCCGTGATGAACCGGATCACGGACACCGCGCTCTCCACTCTGGGCGGGGACAAGGCGGGCAACGAGAACGCTCTGTACTCAGGACTCCGCCGCCCGATGGCCAACGTGGTCAGTGAGTACATCGGCGACACTCACGACATCCTCAGCAAGGACCTCCCGGGCGCCTCCGAGCCCGGCGGCCTGAGCACCACCCGCGAACAGCTGCTCCGGGTGATCCGCGGCACCGCCGAGGACCCTGAGTCGTACTCCCTGATCCACCTGGCCGAGACCCAGGAGGCGGCACGACGAATGGCCGAGTGCGGACCGGAAGCGTTCAGGGACGTCAACGGCCGACCGGATCCGAAGTTCGAAGGTGCCGTCAACCAGGCTGCCAAGGCGCTCGGCGCCCTCGATGCCGTCCAGGCAGACACCATCACCGACCACAAGTCCGACGAGCAGTTCAAGGTCAACTGGAAGGCCAAAATGGACTATCACTACGTCGGCACGGTGGCGAACATGCTCCCCGGCACGAGCTGGCTGCCGGTGGGAGACATAGCCCAGCGCTACGTCGACGCCGCCACGTCCGAATGGGCGGCCAAGGTCAGCTCGGAGATCGACACCAAGGCCCAGGGTGACCTCAGCAAGCTCTACACCGTGGGCCAGTCCCAGGTGCAGGCCATGCTGATGAAGGAGGCCCACGAGCGCGGCGTACCTGAACGCGACCCTCTCCTCGGTCAGCTGGCGGACTCGGCCAACGTCCACTACCAGACGTCGATCACCCAGGCCCACACCGCGGCCTTCGGGAAGGGGTGATCCCGTGACGGGACGACAGCATGAGACCTCGGCCGGACCAGTCGGCAAGGTCGACCCGGCGCCCGACCGGCGGGGGTTCACCACGTGGCCGCTGCGGGTGCGGGCGGTGGTCGCCGCGGTGGCCGTGGCGGCGGTCGCGGCGGGGGCGGGGGCGGCCCTCGCGGACAACCTGACCAACGCGTTCGGGCCGGACAGCGTGTGCGGCGGTGCGGTGAGCGCGGGCGCGCTGAACGACGCGCTCGGGTCCGGCCCCGTCCGCAGCGAGACGAACGGCGCCTGGGAGTCACCCAGTGGCGGGGCGTTCTGTACGGCGAGCGTGAGCCACGGCGTGTTCGGCGACGACCGGTCCGTCTTCGTGCAGGTCCTCCAGGCCGACGACCTCGGCCCCTATCTGGCCGACTCCGGAGACCGGCTGTTCGCCGCCTCGGTGAACGGTGGCGCGAGCGGGGCGGCCCGCGACGACCGGGCCTGGGCGCTGCTCCCCGAGGGATGCGGCAACGGGGTGCGCGTGGAGGTCAGGTCGGGTGGCCCCGGCGGACCGGGCGCCGGGAAGCTCGCCCGCCTCGCGGTGGCCGCGGCGAACGGCCTCGCGGCGGACAAGGGGTGCGGGAAGGCGCCGCTTCCCCCGCCGCGCGAGCTGTCCCAGGCCGGGCAGGAGCATCCGCTGAACCCGGCCTCCGTCTGCGGCCTGCCGGGGTTCGCCGCTTCCGGTACGGCCGGGGGCAAGGGTTTCCAGGAGACCGTGAGCACGGCGTTCGACCCGCTGTGGGTCTGCCGGATCAGCACGGACCAAGGCCGGCCCTCGATCTCCTTCTCCATCGGGACCGAACCCCGGGTCCGCGGCCCGCTGTCCGAGAAGGACGCCTCCCCCGCGTACGGGCGGTCGCGCTGGGCCGGCTCGCCCATGACGAAGAGTGAGGTAATGGCCACCTGCCAGGGCAAGCCGACCTACTTCCGGATGGACTCCGACATCACCGTCCACGGGCCTCTCCCCGACACCGGCGAGGCCTGGGAGCAGTTCCTCACCGCCGGGGGCAAGGCGATCGGCTGCGAGCCGATCCTCTAGCCACCCCCGCCCGTGGGCGGCCGGAGCCCTACCGGCCGCCCACGGGAGCCCGCCTGAATCCGACCCATGAGCGACAACCGGGGAACGACACACCATGGACGACAAGGACGACGCCTCCGCCGACGGTCGCGCCGGGCGCAGGGACCCGGCGCCCGACCGGCGGGGGTTCACCACGTGGCCGCTGCGGGTGCGGGCGGTGGTCGCCGCGGTGGCCGTGGCGGCGGTCACGGCGGGGGCGGGGGCGGCCCTCGCGGACAACCTGACCAACGCGTTCGGGCCGGACAGCGTGTGCGGCGGTGCGGTGAGCGCGGGCGCGCTGAACGACGCGCTCGGGTGGGGCAAGGTCAGCGCCACGACGTACGGCGACGGGAAGCTGGACGCCCCGGGCGCCTCCTGCGTGGTGACGGTGGACAACGGGGTCTTCGGCAACGAACGGGTCGTCGTCGTCGAACTCCCGACAGCCGGAGACCTCGCCAGGTTCAAGGTCGACGCGGAGTCCCAGCTGTTCACCGCCGCGGCGAACGGCGGTGCGGCCGGCGCCGTGCACACGTCGTCGTACGCCTTCGCCCTGCTCCCGGAGGGATGTGCGAAGGGCCAGCGGGCCACGGTCAAGTCCGGCTCCTCCGACGCCTCGAAACTCGCCGGGCTCGCCACCTCGGTGGCCAACCGCGTCGCGGCGCAGCAGGGGTGCGGCGGCGCGCCCCTTCCGGCACCGAGCCGGCTGACCGCAGCGGGTACGGACCGCCCGCTCGACCGCGACGCCGTCTGCGGCCTGCCGGGGCTGACGGTGCCCGCCACGCCCGGTGGCCCCGACTACCGGGAGACCGTGACCACGGCGAGCGATCCGCTCTGGGCCTGCAGCATCCGTGCGGTCGCCGACCGCAGGTCCTCGATCACGTTCGTCATCGACACCGATCCCCGCCTCGTCCGACCGTGGACCGGCGACTCCGAGCCGGCGTTCGGCCGGGCCCAGTGGGCGGGGCAGAACGAGGTGACGGCCACCTGCCAGGGCAAGCCGACCCGCTTCCGGTTCGAGGCCGACGGCTTCCGCGACCTGATCGGCGCGACGACCTGGGAGCAGTTCCTCACCGCCGGGGGCAGGGCGATCGGCTGCGAGCCGATCCTGTAGTGGTCCGGAAATGGGTGGGCGGGCATCGGGGTAATGGTCTACCGTGCGGAAGGCCTGTTACGCGAGAGACGGGGAATGCAGCATGACCACCGGCACCGACCAAGCCGCCCGCACCGCCCGCACCGCCCGCACCGCCCGCACCGCCCGCACCGCCCGCACGATCGTCGCCGTCTCCGAGCGGCTGGTGCTGACGCGGCCGCAGGAGGGGGACACAGCGGCGGTGTTCGCGATCCACGGGGATCCGGAGACCAACCGGTACAACCCGTACGGGCCGCAGCGGGAGCTCGCCCAGGCGCAGGAGATGCTGGACGGCTTCGTCGCCGACTGGGTGCGGGACGGGGTGGGGTACTGCGCCGTCGCCGCCCGGGAGGCGCCGGAGACGGTCATCGGGTTCGCCGGGCTCTACCTGCACACCCTGGACGGGGAGCGGGTGTTCAACCTCTACTACCGGTTCCGGCCGTCCGCCTGGGGCCGGGGGTACGCGGCGGAGGCCGCCCGGGCGGCGATGGCCGAGGCGCTGCCGCGCCACCCCGGTGTCCCGGTGGTCGCCCTGATCCACGCCGACAACCTGCCCTCGCGCCGGCTCGCCGAGCGGCTCGGGCTGGTCGCCGACCCGGACGGCCGCACCGACGAGGAGGACCGGCTGATCCACCGCGCGGCCCCGGCCGCCGCGTCGGTCTGAGACCGGGATCCCCCGCCGGGGGGAGCGGGATCGCACCCCGGGCGGAGGCCGCGGGCCCGGCCCGCGCGGGAGCGTGGGGGCATGAGGATCGATGAGCGCAGGATCCGGGCCGGGGCGGCCTGGACGGCGGTGGCGGCGACCGCGCCGTACCTGACACTGAAACTGCTGTGGCTGACCGGGCACCCGGTGGGGGCGGACGATCCGGCCGAGATGGACCGGCTGTGGCTGGTCAACCTGCTGACCTTCGGCATGGACGCGATCGCCGTCGCCCTGGCGCTGGCGTTCGCCCGGCCGTGGGGGCGGCGGGCGCCGGCCGGGCTGGTGGCGTTCCCGATGTGGGTGGCGACCGGACTGCTCGGCACGATCCTGGTCGCCCTGCCGGTGTACGTGCTGGGCTTCCTGGTGCTCGGGCCGGAGAGCGGCTCCCCGGACGACAAGGGCCTCGGCGGCTGGATCTTCTTCGTGGTGTACGGCGGCTTCGCCGTCCAGGGCCTCGCGCTGATCACCGCCTTCGCGCTGTACGCCCGCCGCCGCTGGCCCGGGCTGCTGCGGGAGCGGATCGGCGACCTGCCCGCCTCCCCCGCGCTGACCGTGCAGCGCGTCCTCACCTGCGTCGCCGCGCTGCTCGCCGCGGGCGTGGCGGCGGCCCGGGCCTACTGGGCGCTCGGCGGCACCGCCGGGCTGCCGCTGAGCATGGTGGAGGCCCCGAAGCGGGGCGTGGCGCTGATGAACGGCGTCACCGCGGTGATGGCGGTGGCCGCGACCGCGGCGCTGCTCGTCCTCGTCTTCCGCGTCCACCCGGGGCGCCGGCTGGTCGGGCCGCTGGTGGTGGCCTGGACGGCGGCCGGCTCGCTGTTCGGCTGGGGCTCCTGGCAGCTGGTGGCCTTCGGATCGATGTCGGCCCGGGTGACCGAGCTGCGGTCGGCCGTGCCCGGGCTGTTCACCCTGGTGGAGTCCGCCCAGGTGGTGGCCGCGGTGCTGATGCTGGCCGTCGGGGCGACGGCACTGACCGAACGGGGCGCCCTGCGCCGCGCCGCTGCCGTAGAGTCGCGCGGGTGATCACGGGGGTGGGCGGCCGCGTGCGGCGTACGGCGGCGGCGGCGGTGGGGCGGCGGGCCCGGCTGCGCTGGGTGCACCTGGTGCTGGGCGGCGCGCTCCTGATGCCGTACTGGATGCTGTCGGTGGTGCTGTTCGGGGCGCTCAACCCGAACCAGCCGCCCGGGCGCCAACTGCTGCTGTACGTCCTGTCGTTGCTCACCTCGCTGCCGTTGGCCGCGGTGACCGCGCTGGTGCCGGTGGTGCGGGGGCTGGAGGGCGCGGCGGCGCGGGCGCTGTGCTCGACGGACCGGCCCCAGGAGCTGGCCACCGGCCCGGCCCGCTCCTGGGCAGCCCGGTGGCGCACCGCGCTCTGGTACGTGCTGCACCTCCTGTTCGGCGGGGTGGTCTCCGGGATGACGCTGGCCGGCACGCCCTTCGCGGTGGTGCTGATCGGCGGCCTCGGCGGGACCAGGCAGTTCGTCCAGGGGTGGGAGCAGGACGTCCCCGGCTGGCCGGTCAGCGGGCCGGTGCTCGGCCTCGGCCTGCTACTGCTGATCGTCGGCACCAACGCCGTCTGCGGTGCGCTGCTGGCCCGCTGGGCACCGGACCTGCTCGGCCCGACCCCGGAGGAGCGGGTGGCCGCCGCCGAGCGCCGGGCCACCGTGCTCGCCCAGCGCAACCGGCTGGCCCGCGAGCTCCACGACTCCGTCGGGCACGCGCTGAGCGCCGTCGGCATCCAGGCCTCGGCCGCCGCCCGGGTGCTGCGCAGCAACCCGGACTTCGCCGCCGAGGCGCTCGCGGCGATCGAGGAGACCGCCCGGGCCGCCGTCGCCGAACTCGACGCCGTGCTCGGACTGCTGCGCGAGGAGGACCCGGAGGCCGCCGGCCCGGCCGGCCCGACCCTCGCCGGGCTGGACGACCTGCTGCGCCAGCTCGGCCGGGCCGGGGTGGTGGTGCGGGCCGACCTGGCGCCGGGGCTGGCGGGCCTGCCCGGGCCCGTCTCCCGCGAGGCGTACCGGATCGTGCAGGAGGGCCTGACCAACGTGCTGCGCCACGCCGGGCCCGCCGCCCCGGCCGGGCTGCGGGTCGGGCTGTCCGGCGGCCGGCTGGAGATCGACCTGACCAACCCGCTCGGCGCCGCCCGGCCGAGCCGCCCCGGCGGCGGGCGCGGGCTGCGCGGGATCGGGGAACGGGCGGCGGCCCTGCACGGCGGCAGCACGGCGGGGCCGGACGAGGACGGAACGACGTGGCGGCTGGCGGTCTGGCTGCCGGTGGGAGGGACGACGTGAACGGGGGCGACGAGGGCATGGACCACGGGGCGGGCGCGGGTGCGGGCGCGGACCACGCGGCGGGCACGGGCTCGGGCGCGGCTTCAGGAGCGGGCGCGGGCGCCGCCGACATCCGGGTGGTGATCGCGGACGACGAACGGCTGGTCCGCCTGGGTCTGCGGGTGGTGATCGACAGCGAACCGGACCTCACCGTGGTCGGCGAGGCCGCCGACGGCGCCGCGGTCGTCCCGCTGGTGCGCGAACTGCGCCCGGACGTGGTGCTGATGGACGTCCGGATGCCCGGCATCGACGGCATCCGGGCCACCGAGCAGCTGGTCGCCGGGATGGCCGAGCCGCCGCGCATCCTGGTGGTCACCACCTTCGAGCACGACGACCACGTGTACGACGCGCTGCGCGCGGGCGCCGCCGGGTTCCTGCTGAAGCGGGCCCGCGCGGAGGAGATGGTGCAGGCGGTGCGGCTGGTCGCGCGCGGCGACTCGCTGCTGTTCCCGGCGGCCGTCCGGGACCTCGCGCTGCGCCACGGCGCGGACCGCCGCCGGGGGGCCGGGGCGGCGGACCGGGGGCCGATCGGGCGGCTGACCGAGCGGGAGGGGCAGGTACTGCGGCTGATGGCGACCGGGCTCAACAACGGCGAGATCGCCCGGGAGCTGGTGGTCAGCCAGGAGACCGTGAAGACGCACGTCGGGAGCGTGCTGGCCAAACTGGGCGCCCGGGACCGCACCCAGGCGGTCATCGCGGCCTACGAGTCGGGCTTCGTACTGCCGGGCTGACAGGCGGTCGGACGGTCGGACGGTCGGACGGTCGGGCGGTCGGGCGGTCGGACGACCGGACGACCGGACGACCGGGCTGACACCCACGAGGGCGGCCGACGCACCCGTCGGCACCGACGGGTGGTCGAACGCGGATTCCGTCCGATCGGGTACGAGCGAGTAGAGTGCGGCTTTCCCCCTCGAACGTCCGATACCTCCCGTATCGCCTGGAACGAACTGGTGGCCGCATGACAGTCCGGACCCGACCCGCGCTGTGGTGGCGCATGGGCATCGTGCTCTCCGCGGGCCTCGGCCTGGTCCTCGGCACCGCGCCGCTGGTCTACTTCACGGTGCAGAGCAACGTGATCGTGTTCGGCTACTTCGTCGGCGCGGTGTACTGGATGCTCAAGCGCGACACCGTGGACGCGCCCGCGCCCCGGCTGCGCGGCGCCGCCACGCTGTACATCCTGATCACCGGGCTGGTCTCGCACGTCCTGCTGGAGCACGGCGCCAACCCGCTGCCCGGGCTGGTCAGCGGGCCGGACAGGCTGGCGCACTGGTCGTCGTTCTTCCTGCACTACGTGACGCCGGTGCTGGTGATCGCCGACTGGCTGGTGCTCAGGCCGCGCAACGCCTCGGCCTGGAAGGACATACCGCTCTGGCTGGCGTTCCCGCTCGGCTACGCGGCGATCGTACTCACCCGCAACGCGCTGTTCGACGACTACCCGATGCCCTATCCCTACTTCTTCTTCGACCCGACCACCAAGGGCTACGGCTACGTCTGGGGCCAGATCGCCCTGCTGACCGTCGAGTTCGTGGTGCTCGCCGCCCTCGTCGTCGGGCTGGACCGGCTCGGGAGCAGGGTCGCGGACAGACTGCGGCCGGCGCCGCAGGCCTGAGCGGCAGGGGGCGACCCGGCAAGCCCCCGCCCCAATCCCCGACCCCCCAAGCCCCGCCCCCAAGCCCGAGCCCTGCGGCGGCCGGCCTCAGATCCGCCAGGCGCGGATCCGGTCGGCCGCCGCGTACACGTCCGCCCGGCCCTCCGCCATGCCGCGGGCCAGCTCCACCAGCGCCCCGTACGGCGGGTCGAGCCCTTCCCCGGCCGCGTGCATGTACGCGGCCGTCGTCATGCAGGCGTAGAGGTTGTTGCGCACCGGCAGCGGGCGCAGCAGCACGATGGTGTGCATCAGGGTGGCCGCGCACCAGGACGGGTCGGCGTCGTGGCCGAGTTGGGCGGTGTTCACCCGGTGCCGGGCCACGGCGGCCTGGAGCGCCGAGTAGTCCCGCACGCTGAGGTCCTCCGGGGAGGCCAGCTCCTGGACGTCGAGCAGCCAGCGCAGGTCGACGTGGAGCAGCGCCACTCCCCCGCCCCTCATGCGGCGGGGGCGTCCTCGGGGAAGGCGGCGTCGAACTCGGCCCGGTGCGCCTTCCAGAACGCCACCGCGTGGTCCACGAAGACCCGCCGCTGCTGCTCCCGCACGCTCAGGTCGTGGACGTAGGCCTTCACCGTCTTGCCGTCCGCCGCGGCGGCCTCGCGGATCGCGGCGAGCTCGTGCTCCGTGTACTCGATGTTGAGCGCAGGCATGCCGCCGATGGTAGTGGAGCGCCGGGCAGTTGGCGCCGGGGACGACGGATTTTCACCCGCAGTCAAAACCGTTCACGTCCAGCCTTCCGGGGGACGGTCCGCCCGGCCCGCGGTGGGCCCCGGGGAGGAGACGGGTACGCCCGCAGGCGCAGGCCGGGTGTGGTCCGTGGGCCGATGCCCGGGCCCCGGGCGGACCGTAGCGTCGTCGGCACGGTGGCGGAGGGGTTCCGCGGGGGAGGCCGGGGATTCGGCGGAGGCCGGAGATGACACGCAGGATCACGGGCAGGGCGGCGGCCGCGGCGGTGGCGCTCGCGGCGGCGGTGGGGCTCGCGGCGCCGGGGGCCGCCGCGGCCCGGGGCGGGCCGGCCGGCCCGCTGGAGGGGGTCTGGCAGATGGACGGCTACGGCCTGGTGGTGACGGTCTCCGGCGGGCACCTGACCAGCTACGACGTCACCGCGCACAGCTGCGTACCGGGCTGGATCGTCGCGGACCGGGACGCGGGCAGCGCCCCGGGGCCGGACGGCGCCGTCCGGTTCGTCGAGGGGGACCACGCCCTGACGCTCACCCCGCAGGGCCCGAACCGGCTGATCGACCACGAGGAGGGCTCGGTCGGGACGAAGACGCTGGACCGGATCGGCGCGCTGCCGCCGCTCTGCACCCGGCCGGCGCCCAACGACCCGCTCGCGGTCTTCGACCGGTTCGCGGAGGACTTCGCCGAGAACTACCCCTTCTTCGCCGCCAAGGGCATCGACTGGGCCCGCGAGTGCGCGCGGGCGCGCCAGGGGATCGGCCCGGCCACCACCCCCGACCAGCTCCAGCAGGTCCTCATCGGCCTGTTGGAGAAGATGGGCGACGCGCACATCAGCCTGGGCCGGATCACCGACCGCCCGCACGGCGTCTACTTCGGTCGGCGGCCGGACACCGTGCCGCCGACGGACGCCGAGCTGGCCCGGTTCCGGCAGGCCGTCAGCGCTCAGCTCGTCGGCCCGGAGCGGTCCTTCGGCGACGAGCGGCTGACCGTCGGCCAACTCCCGGACGGGCTGCGCTACCTGCGGGTGGACGGGTTCGGCGGCTACGCCCCCGGGTTCTTCTCCGAACAGGCCAAGGAGCTCGACCGCGCGCTGGACGCGCTGCTGGCGGACCCGGACGGGACCACCGGGCTGGTGATCGACGTCCGCGCCAACGGCGGCGGCTCGGACGAGCTCGGGCTACGGATCGCCTCCCGGCTCACCGACCGCCCGTACGTCGCCTACCGCAAAGCGGCCCGCAACGACCCGGCCGATCCGACCCGGTACACCCGGCCGCAACCGATCGCCGTCCGGCCCTCGGCCGGGGCGCACTTCACCGGGCCGGTCGCGCTGCTCACCTCCCCGGAGTCGATGAGCGCGGCCGAGACCTTCACCCAGGCGCTGATCGGCCGCTCCCCGCGCGTCGTGCGGATCGGCCAGAACACCCAGGGCGTCTTCTCGGACGTGCTGGTCAAGGCGCTCTCGCCGGACTTCCTGGTGGGGCTGCCGAACGAGAAGTTCCTCACCCGCGACGGCAGCACCTTCGACGGCCCGGGCATCCCGCCGCACGTGCGCGTCCCGGTGTTCGCCCCGGCCGACCTGGCCGCGCTCAGGGACCCGGCCCTGAGCACGGCCCGCCGGCTGCTCGCCGAGGACACGGCGGAGGCCGGTGCCGCCGCGGCTGCCACGGACACCGGGGAGGCCGCGGACACCGGGGAGGCCACCGACGCCGGGAACGAACAGGGCTAGCCCGGAGCCACGGCAGCAGCAACGGCGACGGCCTACATCGGCTCCACCGCCCGCAGTTCGCCGTCCAGCTCCAGCCACCGGGTGGGGGCCAGGCCGCGCAGGAACGGCAGGTCGTGGCTGGCCACGATCAGCGCGCCCCGGTACGCGGCCAGCGCCTGGGTGAGCTGGCGGACACTGGCGAGGTCCAGGTTGTTGGTCGGCTCGTCGAGCAGCAGCAGCTGCGGCGGCGGGTCGGCCAGCAGCAGGGCGGCCAGCGTGGCGCGGAACCGTTCGCCGCCGGAGAGGGTGGCGGCGGGCTGGTCGGCCCGGGCGCCGCGGAACAGGAAGCGGGCGAGCCGGGCGCGGACGGCGTTGTCCCCGGCGGCCGGGGCGAACCGCTTGACGTTCTCCACCACGGAGCGGCCGTCGTCCAGCAGGTCGAGCCGCTGCGGGAGGTGGCGCAGCGGCACCGGGGTGACGACCTCCCCCGCCAGCGGGGCGAGCTCGCCCGCGATGGTGCGCAGCAGGGTGGTCTTGCCGGCGCCGTTGCGGCCGACCAGGGCGATCCGCTCGGGCCCGCGCAGGTCGAGCTCGGCGGTGGTGCCGTAGGGCAGTCGGACCCTGTCCAGGGTGAGCACGGTGCGCCCGGCCGGGACGGCGGTCCGCGGCAGGTCGATCCGGATCTCGGCGTCGTCCCGCACGGCCTCCTCGGCCGCGTCGAGCCGCGCCCTGGCCTCCTCCAGGCGCTCGGCGTGCATGCCCTGGAGCCGGCCGGCCGTCTCCTGGCCCTTGCGCTTGAGCATTCCGGCGAGGATGTGCGGGTCGTTGCGGGTGACCGAGCGCTTCTTGCCGTACGCCGCGCTGCGGTCCAGCCGGACCCGGGCCTCGGCGAGGTCCCGCTTCTGGCGCTGGACGTCGGCCTCGGCGTTGCGCAGCTGCCGTTCGGCCGTCTCCTGCTGGGCGGCGAGGGTGCGTTCGTAGTCCTCGAAGTTGCCGCCGTACCAGGTGACCTCGCCGTCCCGAAGGTCGGCGATGCGGTCGACGTGGGCGAGCAGCTCGCGGTCGTGGCTGACGACCACCATCACGCCCGTCCAGCCGGCCACCGCCTCGTAGAGCCGCTCGCGGGCGGCCCGGTCGAGGTTGTTGGTCGGCTCGTCGAGCAGCAGGACGTCGGGGCGGGCCATCAGCAGCGCGGCCAGCCGCAGCAGCACCGCCTCGCCGCCGGAGAGCTCGCCGGTGGCGCGGTCGAGGCCGAGGCGTTGCAGGCCGAGCCGGTCGAGGGTGGCGCGGGCGCGCTCCTCGACGTCCCAGTCGTCGCCGATCGCGTCGAAGTGGCGCTGGTCGGTGTCGCCGGACTCGATCGCGTGCAGGGCCTCGCGGGCGGCGCGGATGCCGAGCGCCTCGTCCACCCGCAGGGTGGTGTCGAGCGTCAACCCCTGGGGCAGGTAACCGAGTTCACCGTCGACCCGGACGGTGCCGCCGGTCGGGGTGAGCTCGCCGGCGATCAGCCGCAGCAGGGTGGACTTGCCCGCGCCGTTGAGCCCGATCAGACCGGTGCGGCCGGGGCCGACAGCGAGCTGGAAACCGTCCAGGACGGGCTTGCCGTCGGGCCACTCGAACGACAGCTCGGTGCAGAGGACGGCGGTGGTGGTGGGTTGGTGTGCCATACAGGCCTCCCGGGGTGGTTGCCGAAGGGGTGGTGAGCAACACGGGGAGACACCGCGGGTGCGGAAACGGGCACGACCGGAAGGGAGCGAAGGGGGGCGTCACCGAAGGGGGCGCCACGGGCCGTGACTGAGGTCGCACACTCGCGCACCGCGCGACGACGGCACAAGGGCCTGCGCGGCGGGGGCGGTGTCCCGGGACCTCAGTAGAGCAACGGCCTTCTCCTTGTCTGGCTGACGACCCGGACCACGCTAGGCAGCCCCCGACCGGCGCGCAACCGAATTACCGGGCAAAGGCCCGGTGCCGATCCCGTGACCGTCCGGTGACGGCCCCTCCCGGGCCCCGCACGGAATTCGGGAGTTCCCGCGCCGCATGGCAGACTCCTCCCCTGCCATGCCTGCGGCCGAGTGGGGCCGCACCCGGGGACGGGCCGCATGGCGGTAGTCAACAGGGGGATTTGAACTCATGTCACCGATATCCCGGTCGGGCCGTGCCGTCCTGGGCGCTTCCGTCGCCGCGCTGACCATGGTCGCCGCCGCCGCGTGCGGGCCCGACAACGCCGACCCCGCCGTGACCGCCGCTCCCGGCAGCACGGCCGGCGCCTCCGGCGCACCGGGCGCGGCTCCGATCAAGCTTCCGACGCTCGACGAGCTGAAGACCTGGAAGCTGGAGGACTGGGACAAGTGGGCCCAGGCCAACGTCATCAAGCCGGCCGTCAAGGGCTACTGGACGCTGCAGAAGCTGCTGGAGGCCAAGCCGAAGCCGCTGCCGCAGCCCGCCCCGGACGCGACCCAGCCGCCCGCCCAGCCCACCGGCGCCGCGCCGACCACCGCCGCGCCCACCGCGCAGCCCACGGCCAAGCCCACCGCGGCCCAGCCCGGCGGCGGCACCGGGGGCGGCGCCGGCGGCGCGGACCCGCTGCCCGCGATGGTCCCGGCCAAGCCCGTGGCGCACCCGTTCCCGAAGAACATGCACGTCAACGGCAAGATCTTCTTCAAGGACGGCAACGAGGACTACGTGTGCTCCGGCACCGTCGTCTCCGACCCGGCCAACCCCGGCAAGAGCAACCTGGTGTGGACGGCCAGCCACTGCCTGCACGGCGGCAAGGGCAACACGTACTACACCGACATCACCTTCGCCCCGGCCTTCAACAGCAACGGCGTGCTGAGCAACGGCAACAAGCAGGCCAAGCTGGAGGACGCCGAGCCGTACGGCGAGTGGACCGCCACGTCCGGCATGGTCTCGCCGCAGTGGACCGCGGAGGCCGACCCGGAGAAGGGCGGCCCGTGGAGCCAGTACGACTTCGGCATCGTCAAGGTCGCCAACCCCAACCCGGGCGGCAAGTCGCTGGAGGAGACCGTCGGCGGCTCCGTCCCGCTCTGGTTCAACGCGCCGCGTGACCAGGTCGGCGCCGTCAGCAACTACGGCTTCCCGGAGGGCAAGCCGTTCGACGGCGTGGAGCTGGAGCACTGCGACGGCGGCAAGCCGTCCAGGAAGACCGGCGACCCGAGCCGCCCGGCGATGCTGCTGATCGGCTGCAACATGACCGGCGGCAGCAGCGGCGGCGGCTGGTTCGCGACCAAGGACGGCAAGCCCGCCCTGGTCAGTGACACCTCCATCGGCAACGGCGCGAACACCTACGAGGCCGGTCCGTACCTGGAGGACGTGGCCCAGCACATGTTCGAGTACTTCTCGAAGAAGGCCAAGTGACGGCCGGGTGACCGGCGCCGGGTGACCGGGGCCACCTGACCCGTCGAACGGTGGCCCGGGGGCCGCGGCCGAGCAGGCCGCGGCCCCCGCCCTTTTCCGCCGCATGCCCGGATCCTCCTACAATCGGCCCCATCATGAGCGCGACACTCGTAGTCAAGGACCTCAGCGCCGGCCACGGCGAACGCACCCTCTTCTCCGGCCTGGACCTGGTCGTCGCCCCGGGCGACGTGATCGGCCTGGTCGGCGTGAACGGCGCCGGCAAGTCGACCCTGCTGCGGCTGCTGGCCGGCCTGGACACCCCCGAGGGCGGCTCGCTGCGGCTGAGCCCGGCGAGCGCCAACGTCGGCCACCTCCCGCAGGAGCCGGAGCGCCGCGAGGGCGAGTCGGTGCGCGACTTCCTGGCCCGCCGCACCGGCGTGGCGGCCGCGCAGGCCGCGCTGGACGAGGCCACCGAGGGCCTGGTCGAGGGCCGGGCGGGTGCCGACGACGCCTACGCGGCGGGCCTGGACCGCTGGCTGGACCTCGGCGGCGCCGACCTGGAGGAGCGGGCCGAGGAGGTCGCCGACTCGCTCGGGCTGAAGGTCTCGCTCGACCTGCCGATGACCGCGCTGTCCGGTGGCCAGGCCGCCCGCGCGGGCCTGGCCTCGCTGCTGCTCTCCCGCTACGACGTGTTCCTGCTGGACGAGCCGACCAACGACCTCGACCTGGACGGCCTGGAGCGGCTGGAGTCCTTCGTGAAGGGCCTGCGCGCGGGCACCGTGGTGATCAGCCACGACCGCGAGTTCCTGGCCCGCACCGTGACCAAGGTGCTGGAGCTGGACCTCCACCAGCAGCAGGTCAACCTGTACGGCGGCGGCTACGAGGCGTACCTGGAGGAGCGGGCGGTGGCCCGCCGGCACGCCCGCGAGGAGTACGAGGAGTACGCCGACACCAGGGCCTCGCTGGAGGCCCGGGCGCAGATGCAGCGCAACTGGATGGAGCACGGCGTCCGCAACGCCCGCCGCAAGGGCGGCGACAACGACAAGAAGGCCCGCGCCACCCGCGCCGAGTCCACCGAGAAGCAGGCCTCCAAGGCCCGGCAGACCCAGCGGATGATCGAGCGGCTGGATGTGGTCGAGGAGCCCCGCAAGGAGTGGGAGCTGCGGATGGAGATCGCCACCGCGCCGCGCTCCGGCTCGGTGGTCGCGACGCTGCGCGCGGCGGTCGCCAGGCGCGGCGACTTCGCCTTCGGCCCGGTGGACCTCCAGATCGACTGGGCCGACCGGGTCGCCATCACCGGCGCCAACGGCGCGGGCAAGTCCACCCTGCTGGCCGCCCTGCTCGGCCGGCTGGAGCTCGACGGCGGCAGCGCCTCACTGGGCACCGGCGTGGTGGTCGGCGAGGTGGACCAGGCGCGCGGCCTGTTCCTGGGCGGCGAGCCGCTGCTGGAGGCCTTCGCGGCCGCCGTGCCGGAGCTCGCGCCGGAGGACGTGCGCACCCTGCTGGCCAAGTTCGGCCTGAAGGCGGTGCACGTGCTGCGCCCGGCCGGCACCCTCTCCCCCGGCGAGCGCACCCGGGCCGCGCTGGCACTGCTCCAGGCCCGCGGGGTCAACCTGCTGGTGCTGGACGAGCCCACCAACCACCTGGACCTGCCCGCGATCGAGCAGCTGGAGTCGGCGCTCGGCTCGTACACCGGCACCCTGCTGCTGGTCACCCACGACCGGCGGATGCTGGACGCGGTGGCGGTGAACCGGCGGATCGAGGTCCGGGACGGGCGGGTGCACGAGCTGTAGGACGGGCTCCGGGGCCCGTCCCCTCCCTCCCGGATTGGTCTCTACCTCCCGGTCTGGACCTCTTCCCGGACGGGCCGTCATGTGCTGTGCTGTCCGCCATGGTTGACAGCACAGACAGCGCCGTGGCGGGGACGTCCCACCCGACCGTCCCGCTCACCCCCATGACGGTGCCCGCCCACGAGGCCGAGGCCCGCAGCAGGTCCTTCCACGACGTGATGGCGCAGCGCCGGACCGTCCGCGCCTACTCCACCCGCCCGATCCCGGAGGGGGTGGTCGAATGGGCGGTCCGGACCGCGAGCACCGCGCCCAGCGGGGCGCACGTCCAGCCGTGGCGGTTCGTGGTGATCACCGACCCGGAGCGCAAGCGGCGGCTGCGCGAGGCGGCCGAGGCCGAGGAGCGCGAGTTCTACGGCCACCGGGCGTCGGAGGAGTGGCTGGCCGCGCTCGCCCCGATCGGGACGGACTGGCGCAAGCCGTTCCTGGAGGACGCGCCGGCCGTGATCGTGGTGTTCGAGGTGCACAAGGGCCCCGACTCGCCGCGGCCGTACTACACCAAGGAGTCGGTGGGGATCGCGGTCGGGCTGCTGCTGGCCACGCTGCACCAGGCCGGGCTGGCCACGCTGACCCACACGCCCAGTCCGATGAAGTTCCTCAACGAGGTGTGCGACCGCCCGGCCGAGGAGCGCGCGGCGTACGTGATCCCGGTCGGCTACCCGGCCGAGGGGGCGCGCGTGCCGGACCTGCGGCGCAAGGAGCTCGACGAGGTGATGGTCCGGCTCTGACGCGCCGGGGTGGGGCCGGGCGCGCCCGCCACCGGGGGGAAACCCGATGGTGACAGGTCCGGGCCAAGGACATAATCGCCGTCATGAGCCAAGCACAGCCACGGTCCTGCGGCCTCGCCCCACCCGTGGCGGCGGTGACCGCCGGGCGGCCGCCGGAACGGCTGCGGCTGCCCGGCGGCCTCTGGCTGCGCCGCCGCCGCAGCACCCACTCGGCGGCGCTGAACCGGGCCGTCCGCGCCAACCTGGACCACCTGCGGCCCTGGCTGGAGTGGGCGGCCGAGGCCCCCTCCCGGGCGCAGACCGCCGAGCTGACCAGGGCCGGCGCGGCCGCCTGGGAGGCCGGCACCGACTTCATGTACCTGGCCGGCCTGGACGCCGAACCCGGCGGCGTGATCGGCGCCCTCGGCCTGCACGGGCGGATCGGCCCGGGGGCGCTGGAGATCGGCTACTGGGTCGCCACCGGGCACGTCGGCCGCGGCATCGCCACCGCGGCGGCCGGGGCGCTGACCGAGGCCGCACTGGCGCTGCCCGGGATCACCCGGGTGGAGATCCGCTGCGACCAGGCGAACCGCGCCAGCGCGGCCGTCCCGCGCAAGCTCGGCTACCGGCTGGACCGGATCGCGGAGGTCGCCGTCCGGGCCCCGGGCGAGACCGGCCGCCAGCTGGTGTGGGTCATGGAGCGCTGAGGCCGCGCGCCCGGAGGGCCGGAGGGCGCCCCGAGCGCCTCGGTAGCGCCTCGGGTGGCGCCTCAGTAGCGCGAGCCGCTCGCGGCCGGCAGCGCGTCCAGCTCGGCGAGGTCCGCCGCCGAGAGCTCGATCCCGGCCGCCCCCACGTTGTCCACCAGGTAGCGGGGCGTCCTGGTGCCCGGGATCGGGAAGACGTACCGCCCCTGCGCCAGCACCCAGGCCAGCGCGACCTGCGCCGGGGTGGCGCCGATCCGCTCGGCGACCGTCCGGACGGTGCCGACCAGCTCCAGGTTGGCCTTCAGCGCGTCCTGCTGGAAGCGCGGCAGCCGGCGGCGGAAGTCGTCCGCGGCCAGCTCCTCGAAGGAGGTGATGCCGCCGGTCAGGAAGCCGCGGCCGAGCGGCGAGAACGGCAGGAAGGCGATGCCCTGCTCCTCGGTGTACGGCAGCACGTCGGCCAGCACATCCCTGGTCCACAGCGAGAGTTCGGACTGCACCGAGGCCACCGGGTGCACGGCCTGCGCCCGCCTGATCTCCTCGACCGTCACCTCGGAGAGCCCGATGCTGCGGGCCTTTCCTGCCGCGACGACCTCGGCGAGGGCGCCCCAGGTCTCCTCGATCGGCACCTGCGGGTCGACCCGGTGCAGCTGGTACAGGTCGACGTGGTCGGCGCCCAGCCGGCGCAGGCTCTCGTCGATCGAGCGGCGCACGTGCTCGGGGCGCCCGTCGCGCTCCTGCTGGCCCTTGCCGCCCGGCACGATGCCGACCTTGGTGGCCAGGAAGGCGCGCTCCCGGTACGGCCCGGCCAGCGCGGCACCGACCACCTCCTCGTTGGTGTAGGGGCCGTACATGTCGGCGGTGTCGATCAGGCCGACGCCGAGGTCCAGCGCCTGCCGGATCACCCGGACGGAGTTCTCGTCGTCCCGGTTCTGCAGGTCGTAGGCCCAGGTCATCCCCATGCAGCCGAGACCGATGACGCCGATCTGCGGGCCGTCGGTACCGAACGGGGCGTTGCGCATGACGGTGCTCCCATCGTGGTTCGCGTGGTGGTGCGTGATCAACGGCTTCAGCATTCACCTTGGAGTGCGCTCAAGGTCAAGCCCGTCCTCGCGCGGCCCGTGCGGCGCGGGCGGCCCGTGCGGCGCAGGCGGCGCAGGCGGCGGGGAACCGGACCACCGCGCTCCTCGTCCTCCTGGCAGGGGTCCGAACGATCCACGGGGGGTGGACATGTCCCAGGGCGGAACCGCCGTCGGCGTCCTGTTCTGCGTCTTCGGACTGCTGGCCGTCGGCCTGGGGGTGGGCGGGTCGGTGCTCGGGGTGCGCCGGGCCCGCCTCGCGGCCCGGACCCTCACCGAGGGGCTGCCGGCCGAGGCCCGCTGCCTGGACGCGTACGTGACGCACGAACGGGTGGGCTCGGACGCGTACGGCCGGCGCACCCGGGCGCGGCGGCACGTGGTCCTCGGGTTCCGCACCCGGGAGGGCGACGAGATCCGGCTGACGGACACCTCCGGCGCGCCGCGCGTCGTGGGCGACCGCGTGGCGGTGCGCTACCTGCCCGACCAGCCGCACCGGGCGGTGGTCGCCGACCGGGGCCGGGCCGGGGCCGCGGCCGGGGCCGGGGCGAAGGTCGTGGTGGGCCTGATCGCGATCGCCTGCGGGGCGGGCCTGCTCATCGCCGGCTACGGCTCCCTCGACGGCTCCCGCAACGACCACCGGCCGCCCGGGTTCCCGGCCTCGACCCCCGCGCCCGCCCGGGAGCACCCGTCCTCCGCCTGCACCCTCGACCCGAGCTCCGGCCGCTTCTCCTGTTCCTGAGCGGCGACGCGCCCGCCCGTCCGGCTCCGCCCCGGCCGGCCCCCGGGGTGCTCACGCCGCGGCCGGACGGCGGCGGTAGTAGTAGGCGATGCCGAGGGCGACGGTGACCGGGCCCCAGAGCACCGCCGTCGAGGTGCAGGCCCGGCCCAGGAGCAGCCACCAGCCGTTGCGGTAGCCGACCTCCTCGAACACGCCCAGCCAGGCGAGCGGGATGCCGTCGAACAGGGCGGTCAGGACCAGGCCCCCGAGCACGGCCGGCACGGCCGCCGCGAGCGGCGGCACCCGCCGGCCGCGCAGCCCGGGCACCCAGCGCGGGAACACCTCGCCCCACCCGCTGACCAGCCCCAGGGTCAGGACCGTCAGCGCCTCGGTGAGCACGCTGAGGCCGATCACGTACGGGGTGCACCACCAGACGTAGGCGGGGGCGTGCGGGTCGACGGTGCCCATCCGGAAGTCGAAGGCGAACGGCAGCCGCCACAGGCAGTGCGGCAGCACCACGAACGGGAGGGCCTTGGCCAGGCGCAGGGCCCAGCCGGGAACGGGGCGTTCGGTGTCGCCCACCGGGATGTTCTTCAGCATGGGTCCACCGTCCCGGGCCCGGCCCGGCCGCACCTCCCCCGCACGGCCCCTCCGCCTCCCCCGAACGAGCCGACCGCCCCTCCTCCCGCAGGCGGAGGGGCCCGTCAGTGCCGGGGCGCCAGGCCGAAGGCGGTCGTCAGCAGCCCGAGGGCGTACGGCGTCTCGGCACCCGTCAGCGCGGTCGGGTCGACCGAGTAGACGACCGTGCGGGAGAGGTCGCGGGTGGCGAAGACGCCGCTGGTGGAGCCGGGCCGGGAGCCGGTCTTGCCCCAGACCACGATGCCGTCCGCCTCGCCGCTCTCGAGCCCCATGCTCATGCACGCGGTACCGTCCGGGCAGTGGTTGCCGCCCGGGACGACGGGCACGTCCGGGACGGTGAACAGCTTCTCCTGCTGCGCGGGCGGGAGGAGCCGGCCGCGGAACAGGGCGGTCATGAAGCGCTCCAGGTCGGGGGCGCTGGAGATCATGCCGCCCTCCGCCCAGGGGAAGGGGCTCTGCTCGGTCACGTCCACCCGGTGCGAGCCGCCGCCCGCGTCGGGGACGGTCAGGTACGGGCGGGTCGCGGGGTGCCGCAGCCCGGGGTCGTCGCCGTCCGGGAGGTCGGTGTCGCGCAGGCCGAGCGGGCGGATGATCCGGTCGCGCAGCTCGTCGGCGTAGCGGTGGCCGGTGACGGCCTCGACCACCAGCCCGGCGACGAAGGTGTTCATGCCGTTGTACCGCTGGGCGGTGCCGGGGTCGAAGGCCAGCGCCCGGCCGTTCAGCCCGGCGACGATCTCCTCGGGGGTCGGCGCGTCGAACCGGTGCCGCTCGAACCAGCCGGTGGTGCCGTCGCCCCAGAAGTCGTCGGTGCCGGCGGGCAGTCCGCTGGTGTGGTTGAGCAGCTGCCCGACGGTGACCTCCGCGAAGGGGAAGTCCGGGAGGTAGCGCCGGACGCTGCCGTCGAGGTCGACCCGGCCCTCGCCGGCGAGCTGGAGCACGACGGTGGCGGTGAAGACCTTCGAGACCGACCCGATCCGGAACCTGCCGCTCGGGTCCACCCGCATGCCGGGCTCCGCCGAGCTGCCCTCGAACCTCCCCGCCGGTCCGGTGACCCGGACGAACCCGGCGGAGACGTCGGCGGCGGGCCGGTCGGCGAGGGCGGCCCGCAGCGCCGCCCGGTCCAGCGGCGGCAGCGCGGGCCGCGTGGCGGTGGCGGACGCCGGGGCGGAGGGCGCCGCGGCGAGGGCGGGCGTGCCGGCCCCGGCGGCCAGCGCGGCCACCAGGGCGCCGGCGGCGGCCAGGACGGCCCAACGGGTGCGGTGCGGGTGCGGGTTCACGGAGTCCGGCTCCAGACTGGTCGTCGTGCGGGCCGGCGGCTTCCGGCCCGGCGACGAGTCTTCCGGCCGCGCCCGCCCGGAACATCAGGGTCGGGGCGCCGCCGTCCCCTGATTCCGCGTCAGGGTTTTCCCGGAGGCGCGGAGCGGGAAGTCGGCCGGGCCGACTTCCCGCGCGGCCCCAGCACGGGGCCTTCCGTCGGTGGCGATACCCTGGCCCCGTCCTCCGAAGACGCCGTCAGGTGCGCCACCGGGGGCGACCGCACCAGAGCGAGGACCAGGGCACCGCTTCATGACCCAGACCCCGGACGCCGTCCGCGCCCGCGCCGCCGCCGTCTTCGACCTCGGCGCCAGGCTGCCGGCACAGGCCTTCCGGACGCTCTCGGACGACGCGGTGTTCTGCGACTTCGCCGTGCTGCTCACCACGGAGGCCTGGCCTGCGCTCGCCGCGCTGGCCCGGCTGCACGGCGACCGGCAGGTCGACCTGCTCGTCGTCGAGGCGGGTGCTCCCACCGCAACGGCGGTGTCGCTGCCCGTCGGTGCCACGCCGGACGACTACTGGGCGGCGGTCGGGTTCGACGACGACGGCGGCCGCGACTTCCTGGACTCGGTCCACGTCATGGCGAACACCGTCGCGGTCACCGGCCCCTCCGGCCGCTGGGGCTGCTGGGGCGAGCGGGATCCGGAGGTCGCCGTCTTCCGGGGCTTCCCCGACGCGGCCGCGCGGCGGGAGTGGATCGCCCGGTACGGACCGTGCTTCGACGCCGCCCACGCGGTGGCGCACTGGCTGCCGACGATCTTCCGCGGGGGCACCGTCCCGGCCGGCTACGCGGCCGCGCTGACCGCCCACTACGGCGCCGCGCGGACCGCGTAGCCGGCCCGCGGGCGCCGGGGGCCCACTACGCTGGGGCGGTGCTGCTCCCCGCCGTGCCCCGCACCCGCCTGAATCCAGTCGCCCGGCCGACCGTCGACACGCCGTTCGGCCCGCTGGCCTTCACCACGGCCGTCGGGAACACCGGCCTGCCGCTCCTGCCCGACGAGCTGTACGCCCTGCCGGGCGGCCCTACCGTCGCCCGCTGGGCACGTCCCGAAGCCCGCGTCGAGCTGCTCCGGACGCCGTTCGACCCCGAACTCGACCCCGAGGCGTTCGGACCGCTGACGGGCTGCCAGGCGGCGGTCTGGCGGATCGACGCCCTCGCCCCGCTGCGCCGCGTGCGGTTCTCGGCGGAGCTGTCGGCGGGGCTTCCGGAGGGCGCCGAGGCGGGGTACGACGGCGGGCAGGCGCTGGCCGCCGTCACCGTCGAGGACGACCGGACCAGGCTCACCCTCGGCGGCCACGACGAGGAGGCGATCTGCTGGGCCGCCGAGGGCGGTGAGGCACCCCGGCGGTGGGCGGCGCTGCTCGACGCGGTGTACGAGCGCTCGTTCCACGGGTGGGGCGTCGACTACGGCGGCTACCGCGGGCTGTCCTGGACGCTTCCCCCGCTGGAGGCCGGCGACCACTGCGAACTGCCGGTGGTCGCCGCCTGGGCACCGGCCGCGGACGACACCGCGAACACCTGGTGCGCCGTCGCGCCGTCACCGGCGGTGCTGCTGCGCCAGGCCACGGCCGCCCCGGCGGCCGGTGGAGGGCGCTGACCACGGCCGGGGGGCGGGGCCGACGGGGCCGGCGGGGTCAGGGGCGGGCCGGTTCGTGCGGGCGGGTGGCGCGCAGGGCGCGGTCGACGGTCTGCTGGCTCTCGCCCACCGGGGCCACGTAGTCGAGGACCGCGCGTGCGGCCGCCTCGCCGAGCGTGCGGGTGATGACCCAGGTGGCGAGGTACTGGGAGGCCAGGCAGCCGCCGGCGGTGGCGATGTTCCCCTCCGCGTGGAACGGCGCGTCGAGCACGGTGACGCCGCGGGCCTCGACGAAGGGCCGGCTCGTCCGGTCGGTGCACACGGGCATGGTGCCCAGCAGCCCGAGGTGGGCCAGCACGAGCGCACCGGAGCACTGGGAGCCGATCAGCTGCCGCGCCGGGTCGAGCGGCAGCCGGGAGAGCAGCCGGCTGTCGGCGACCACGTCGCGGGTCCGCACCCCGCTGCCGATCAGCACGGCGTCGGCCTCGGCCGCGAACTCCATCGGGCGCTGCCCCGTCACCTCGACGCCGTTCATCGAGGTGACCACCGGCGTCGGCGTCGTGATGAAGGCCTCCAGGCCGTCCTTGCGGCAGCGGTTGACCAGTGCGGCGGCGATGAAGCTGTCGAGCTCGTTGAACCCGTCGAAGGTGACCACGGCTACCTGCATCACTGTTCCTCCTCACAGGGCGGGCCTCCAGTCTCGCACCCCTGCCGCGCACCGGTCGTCCGGCGCCGGGGGGGGGGGGGGGGGGCCCCCCCCCACCCCCCCCCCGGCGGGGGGGGGCGGGGCGGGGGGGGGGGGGGGGGGGGGGGGGGGGGGGGGGGGGGGGGGGGGGGGGGGGGCCCCCCGGGGGGGGGGTGGGG
>NZ_JBISAI010000020.1:12340-14826 GCF_044391605.1 Kitasatospora sp. NPDC018619 | reverse complement strand
GGCAACCCTCAAGCGGGGGCCCCCCCCCCGGGGGGGCCCCCCGCCCCCCCCCCCCGCCCCCCCCGGGGGGGCCGGGCCCGGGGGGGGGGGGGCCCCCCCCCCCCCCCCCCCCCGCGGTCCGGGGGTCAGCCGGCGGGGGCTCAGTCGGCGGTCGGGGTGGCGGGGGCGTCGGCGAGGTCGAGTTCGGCCCAGACGGTCTTGGAGTTGGGCTCGCGGGGGATGGTGCCCCAGCGGTGGCAGAGGGCGTCGATCAGGGTGAGGCCGCGCCCCGTCTGGGCGTTGGGGGTGTGGACGGCGGGAAGGACGGGGAGCCTGTCCCCCCGGGGGTCGCTGATCTCGATGCGCAGGGTGGTGCCCCGGCGCACCGAGGTCGTGAGGGAGAGGTGAACTTCGAACCCGCGCCCCGGAAGGCGTCCGTGCGTGATCGCGTTCGCGGCCAGCTCCGCGACGATCAGCAGAGCGCAGTGGAAGGATTCGGTGTGCGTGGAGTCCAGTCCCCAGTCGGCGAGTTGACGTCGCGCCAGGCGGCGGCAGATGGCGGCGCCCTTGGGGGTGGCGTTGAGGACGGCGGTACGAGACCGGGAGTTGTCGAGGGGGATTTCGGTCGTCATGGGAATCAAGCGTGGCCCGGCGGACGTAGGCTGACCAGCAACCCGACGAGCACGGAGAGTGCTTGTACGGACACGAGGGGTCGGCATGTCGGCCGCCCCGGATCAATCGATCGCAAGGGCAGGTGGTACTCATGGCTGGCGTCGAGCGCACTGTGTTCGATGACGGCGAGACGGCGGAGAACTCGGACGGGGTCGCGGAGTTCTACAGCGCGGTGGGCAAGCTGATCAAGCACTTCCGGGAGCGGGCCGGCATCACGCAGAAGCAGCTGGCGACGCTCACGGGCTACAGCGAGGACCAGATCGGCGCGATGGAGCGGGGGGTACGGACGGCGAGGATCGAGTTCCTCACGAAGGTGGACCCGATCATCAACGCCGGTGGCGCCCTGAAGGTCATCGCGGACGACGTGATGAAGGCGAAGGTCCGGGTGAGCGAGCGCCATCCGGCCTTCTCCAAGGCCTTCACCTCGGAGGAGCACCGGGCCATCGAGATCCACGAGTACGGCACGATGGTGATCCCGGGGCTACTCCAGACCGAGGCGTACATCCGCGCGCTGTACGAGATGCGTCGGCCGATCCTCGCGCCCGACAAGATCGACGAGTGGGTGACGGCGCGGCTGGCCCGGCAGGAGATCCTGACCCGCTGGCCGCTGCCGGTGGTGACGTGGGTGATCGACGAGAGCGTGCTGCGGCGCCCGCTGGGCGGGTGGGACGTGCACAGGGAGCAGCTCCAGCACCTACTGAAGGTGGGACAGATGCGCGGCCCCGAGCTCCAGGTCATGCCGCTCGACCGGATGAGCCACGCGGGGATGGGCGGCTCGTTCACGCTGCTGACCCCGCCCAACCGGCCGCAGATCGGCTACGCCGCCGCGCAGCATGTGAACCGTCTGATCACGGACCCGGCGGAAGTCCGTAATATGGCGGCACGGTACAGCAGTATCCGGGCCCAGGCCCTGGGGCTGAGGGAGTCCCTGGCCTTGATCGAAGCGATTCTGGGAGAGCGGTAGGCATGGCCGAGCTGGCGTGGTTCAAGAGCAGCTACAGCACCAACGAGGAAGCCCAGTGCGTCGAGGTCGCCGAGACCCCGGGCACCGTCCATGTCCGTGACTCCAAGGACAAGTCCGGCCCCCAGCTGGCCTTCGAGCCGGCCGCCTGGGAGGCCTTCGTGAAGTTCGCCGCCACCACCGAGGTCTGACACCCGCCGGACCCCCCTCAACGGCCCACCGCCTTCCCGGCGGCGGGCCGTTGGCGTACCGTCATGCGGTATGGAACTCGCTTGGTTCAAGAGCAGTTACAGCACCAACGAGGAAGTCAACTGCGTGGAGGTCGCCGAGACCCCCGGCACCGTCCACGTCCGTGACTCCAAGGACACGTCCGGCCCCCAGCTGGCCTTCGAACCCGCCGCCTGGAAAGCCTTCGTGACGTTCGCCGCCACCATCGACGTCTGACACCCGCCACCTACCCGATGCCGAGTCGCTGGCGTACCGTCGGGCAATATGGAACTGGCCTGGTTCAAGAGCAGTTACAGCAGCAACGAAGGCGCCGCATGCGTGGAGGTCGCCGAGACCCCCGGCACCGTCCACGTCCGTGACTCCAAGGACACGTCCGGCCCCCACCTGGCCTTCGAACCCGCCGCCTGGAAAGCCTTCGTGACGTTCGCCGCCACCACCAAGGTCTGACACCCGCCACTACCCGACGGCGAGCCGCTGGCGTACCGTCAAACGGTATGGAACTGGCCTGGTTCAAGAGCAGTTACAGCAGCAATGAAGGTGCCGAGTGCGTCGAGGTCGCCGAGACCCCCGGCACCGTCCACGTCCGTGACTCCAAGGACACGTCCGGCCCCCACCTGGCCTTCGAACCCGCCGCCTGGAAAGCCTT
>NZ_JBISAI010000020.1:0-12241 GCF_044391605.1 Kitasatospora sp. NPDC018619 | reverse complement strand
TCGTGACGTTCGCCGCCACCACCGACCGGTAACGCCGTACGACCCGACAGCTTCACCCTGTACGGGTCTCGGCCAGCAGGCACACGTAGGAGCGGTCGGCCCGCTTCGGGTTCGGCTGTTCGAGCCGGCTCGTCACCCGGAACCCGGCCTGCTCCAGCATCTCCGCCAGCCGGGCCGCCGGCACCAGGTACGACCCGTACGACACGGGGTGTCCGTACGCCCGGCTCGGGCTCAGCCGGGCGGCCTCCCCCGCGTGGCCCCCGAGCAGCAGGTGGCCGCCGGGGGCCAGCACCCTGGCGAACTCCGCGAAGACGCGCGGTAGCTGCTCGGTGGGCGTGTGGTGGACCGAGTACCAGGCGAGGATCCCGCCGAGCGCGCCGGCCGCCACGTCGAGGGCGTCCATCGAGCCCCGCAGGAACCGCAGGCCGGGGTACGCCCGGCGGGCGAGCGCGACCATCTCGCCCGACACGTCCACCCCGAAGGCGTCCAGCCCCAGCCCGGCCAGGTAGGCCGTCACCCGCCCCGGGCCGCACCCCAGGTCCGCGACCTGCCCGCCGCCCGACTCCCGCACCAGTTCGGCGAAGGCGCCGAGCATCGCCCGGGACACCGCGTCCATGCCCTCCGGCGGGACGACCAGGCGCAGGTAGTCGGCCGCGACGGTGTCGTAGGACTCCCGGACGGCGGCGAGGTGCTCGGGCTCGCTCACCGGGCCAACTTCGCTGCCCTGGCCGCGCGTTCGGCGAAGACCTTCTCCCGCCGCTCCGCGGTCTGCTTGAGCATCCGCTTGCGGTCGCGCGCCGAGAGGCGGTCGAGGTAGAGCGCGCCGTCGAGGTGGTCGGTCTCGTGCTGGAGGCAGCGGGCGAAGTAGCCGGTGCCCTCGATCACCACCGGCTCGCCGTGCTGGTTGACGCCGCGCACCACGGCCCGGGCGGGACGGGCGAGCCTGGTGTTGGCCCCGGGGACGGACAGGCAGCCCTCGGTCTCCTCGATCAGCGCGCGGCCGGGCTCCTGCTCGTCGACCACCGGGTTGAGGATGTGGCCGGTGTGCCGGACGCCGTCGTCGTCCGGGCAGTCGTAGACGAACAGGCGCAGGTCGACGTCGACCTGGTTGGCGGCGAGGCCGCAGCCGTCGGCGACGTGCATGGTGGTGAACATGTCGTCGATCAGCCGGGCCAGCCACTCGCTGCCGAAGTCCTCCTCGGTGGCCGTCCGGCAGGCGCGGTGCAGGATCTCCTCCCCGACCTCGGTGATCCGCAGGACGGTCGGGGGTTCGCGCAGCTCGGACACGGGCGCTCCTTCGGGTGGCGGGGCTTGCTGTCGACTTTGCAAAGTAGCAGACTTTGCAAAGTGACCGAAGAGCTCGTCAGAACCGGCCCCCTCCCCGAACACGCCGTCCGCACCGCGCTGCTGGAGCTGCTCGCCGAACAGGGCACCGTCACCTCCACCGGGGCGGCCACCCGGCTCGGCCTCAGCTCGGGGCTGTGCTCGTTCCACCTGCGGCAGTTGGCCCGGTACGGACTGATCGAGGCGGCCCCGGCCACCGACGGCCGGGCCCGGCCGTGGCGGCTGCCGCAGGCGGAACGGCCGGAGGCCGGACGACCGGAGGCGGAGGCCGGGTTCGGCGCCCTGGCGCGCGGCCTGGAGGACGAGAGCCACCAGCGCTGGCTCGCCCAGCGCGCCGCGGCCCCGCCCGAGTGGCAGCAGGACGAGGCGTTCAGCGCCGTCGTCTACCTGACTCCCGAGGAGCTGACCGCCGTCGGCGAGGCCGTCCGGCAGCTGCTCGCCCGCTACCGGCGCCGCGAGGCCGACCCGGCCTCCCGCCCCGCCGGGGCCCGCCCGGTCGCCGCCGTCACCAGGCTCTTCCCGCTGCTCGACGCCCCCGCGCAGGGCGACTCCGCACAGGACGCCCCCGCCCAGAACGATCCCGCGAAGGACGCCCCCGCCTGACCGGTCACCCCGCCCGCAGCCGAGCCCGCACCAGCGGCCGCGCCGCCACCCCCAGCACCGCCCCCAGGGCGACCGCCCGCACGCCGTCCCGGACGTCCCGCACGTCGCAGGCCCGCCCGAGCGCGGGCACCGCGTACTGCACCGCCGACACCGCGAACGGCAGCACCGCCGCGCCCAGCAGCGCCACCGCCGCCCGCCGCCGGGTGCCCGCCAGCGCCGCCGCGAGGCCGACCGGCACGTACGGCGCCGCCCTGAGCCAGAGGCGCCCGCCGTGCGGCGGCTCGTCCGCCGGCCACAGCCGGCCGACCGCGACGGCGCAGTGCCGCGCGCCGCCGTCCACGAGCCGGAACGCCTCCGGCAGCAGTGTCGCCGCGACGACCCCGCAGCCCCCGAGCAGCAGCACGAAGCCCACCGCCCAGTGCGCCCGCAGCAACCGCCCCACCGGGCGGTTCCACAGCGCCGCCGGCACCAGCGAGAGCAGCAGCCCGGGCCAGAACATCGGCATCCCGCCGAGCACCGAACTGATCACGCCCCCAACGGACGCCCCGCGCCTGCGCCCGGTTCTCGCCGGGGCGGGCAGCCCGGGCGGGGGGTCAGTGCGGGATGGAGGAGATCAGCTCCTGTGCCCCCTGCCGCTTGAGGGCCAGCGCCACCGAGGTCCCGAGGTCCTCCGGGCTGAGCGCGCCCGCCCACTCGTGGGCGTCCAGCACCCGCTTGCCGTCCGGGGAGAAGACCCGCCCGCGCAGCGAGAGGCGGCCGTCCCGCTCCGCCCGGGCGTACCCGGCGATCGGGCTGTTGCAGTGGCCCTGGAGCGCGTGCAGGAACATCCGCTCGGCCGCCGCCTCGCGCCAGGTGTCGTGGTGGCCCAGGCCGGTGACCGCCTCGATGGTCGCGGTGTCGCCCTCGCGGCACTGCAGGACGAGGATCCCGGCGCCGATCGGCGGGCACATCGCCTCGGTGCCGAGCACCTCGGTGATCCGCTCCTGCTCGCCGATCCGCTCCAGCCCGGAGAGGGCGAGCAGCAGCGCGTCGGCCTCCCCGGCCGCGAGCTTGGCGAGCCGGCTGTTGGCGTTGCCGCGGATCGGGACGCACTCCAGGTGCGGGTGGGAGGCGGCGAGTTGGGCGACCCGCCGCACGGAGGAGGTGCCGATCCGGGTGCCGGGCGGGAGCGCGGCCAGCGGCAGGCCGCCGGGGTGGATGAGGGCGTCGCGGATGTCGTCGCGGCGCAGGTAGGCGGCGAAGACGGTGCCGGCCGGCAGCGGGCGGTCGGCGGGCACGTCCTTGAGGCAGTGCACCGCGACGTCGGCCTCCCCGGCGAGCAGCGCGGCGTCGACCTCCTTGGTGAACGCGCCCTTGCCGCCGAGCTGGGCGAGATCACCCGTCCAGCGGTCGCCCGAGGTGGTGACGGGCACCACCTCGGTGCGCAGGCCCGGGTGCAGGGCGGCGAGTTCGGCGCGGACCCGCTCGACCTGGGCGAGCGCCATGGGCGAGGAGCGGGAGACGATGCGGATCAGCTCAGCGGTGGCCATGGCGCCGATGATAGGCCTCCCTACGGCGTGCGCTGAGCACGCGTCAGGTGCGGGGCGGATCGCGGCGGACGGCCGGTCGGGTGGTCCCGACCGGCCGTCCGCCCGCCCGCCGCCGGGCGGCCGGTCACTCGTTGTGCAGCACCTCGGCGATCGGCAGCCGGGCCGCCGAGCGGGCCGGGACGAGCGCGCCGAGGACGGCGATCGCGACGCCCGCGAAGGCCAGGCCGACGAGCAGCGGGGCCTGCCAGACGTCGATCACCCGCTCCGGGAAGACGATGCTCCCCGCGTTCTCGACCAGCAGCCGGTGGGCCAGGATCCCGGCCGGGACGCCGACGGCCGCGCTGACGGCGCCCTGCCAGACCACCGAGGTCACCGTCATGGCGACCACCTGGCGGGGTGTCATCCCGATCGACTTGAGCATGCCGAGGTCCCGGCGACGCTCGCGGACGGTGAGCAGCAGGGTGTTGAAGACGCCCAGCGCGGCGACCACCGACAGCAGGACGGTGAAGATGGTGGCGAAGCCGATGACGGCGAGGACCGGGCCCGCCGTGCCGAACGAGGACACCGCGCCCGACAGGCTCGGGTCGGCGTCCGTCACCGCCCGCAGGTACGCCCCGCTGTCGGCGCCCCGGGCGAGGCCCACGTCGTACTCGACCGCGTGCGGGTCGTCGGTGAGCGCGGCCCTGGTGGAGTCGTTGGAGGTGAAGGCGCGGGCGTTGCCCTGGATCTCCTCCCCGACGAGCGTGACGGTCAGCCGCCGGCCGTCGAGGTCCAGGGTGATCCGGCCGCCGAGCCCGAGCCCGTGCTCCCGGAGGAAGGACGGGCCGGCCTGGATCTCGTTCGGCCCGGTCGCCGCCCGGCCGCGGACGACCTGGCGGGCCAGGCCGTCCGCGACGTCGTCGCCGCCCATGAAGTCGGCGAAGGCCGGCTGGGTGAAGCCGACCAGCCCGACCTTGACCAGGCCGCGGACGTGGACCCGCTCGGCGCCGGGGGCGGCCCGCAGCATCGCCTCGGTCTGCTCGGGGGTGAGCCGGGGCTCGACCTTGCTGCCACTGAAGTGCGCGGTCTGCACCCGGACGTGGGTGCGGTCGTCCGGGGGGTCCACCAGTCTGGTCAGGGTGGTGGAGAGCCCGGTGGTCACGGTCACGGTCAGCACGCCGAGCACGATCGCCGCCATGGTCAGCGCGGTACGGGCGGGGCGGGCGAAGGGCTGGCCGAGGCCGAGGCTGACGGCGCGCGGCAGGCGGGTGCCGCTCAGCCACCGCTGGACCCTCAGCCCGCGCCCGGTGCGCGGCGCGCTGCCGGCCGAGATGGCCTGGGCGGCGGAGAGCCGGTGGGCGCGCGAGGCCGGGAGCAGCGCGGCGAGGACGACCAGCAGCGGGACGCCGACCAGGGTGGCGGCGGGCAGCCAGCCGGGCGGTTCGATCACGGCGGTGCCGGTGGTGATCCCCGAGAAGGCGGCCTGGAGGATCGGGTGCGCCGCCGCCCACCCGGCCGCCGTGCCGAGGACGGTGCCGGCGACGGCGGGCACCGAGACCATGGTCAGGTAGACGGTGACCACCTGGCGCGGGGTGAAGCCGATCGCCTTCAGCACGCCGATGTGCCGGTAGCCGGAGACCACCGCGCCGCTCACCACGTTGCCGACGATCAGCGCGGCGACGACCACGCCGAGCACGCCGAAGACCGTCATCAGCGGCAGGTAGGCGTCGGCGCCCGCGGAGAAGGCGCCCTTGAGCACCAGGTACGACTGGACGTGGGTGAGCGCGCCCCCGGGCAGGCCCTCGGTGGCGGTGGCCACGGCGGAGGTGAGCCGCTGCTCGTCGGAGGCGTCGGAGAACCGGTAGAGCATCTGCCGGGCGGTGGGATGCAGGGCGGCCGCCTGGTCGGGGGTGACCCAGCCGCCCGCGCTCTGGCTCATGCTGGTGGCGTAGCCGACGATGGTGAGCGTCGGCCCCCCGCTGAGTGGCAGCGGGTAGTCCAGGTACCTGTCCGGGAAGCCGCCGAACGGCTCGTTGACGACGACCTCGCCGGGCCCGGTGGCCCAGCGGCCGCCCAGCAGCTGCACCCGGTCCACCGGGCCGGCCGGGTCGGAGCGGCCGACCAGGGTCAGTGCTCCGGGCGGGTTGCCGACCCAGTCGGTGGGGATCTCCACCACGGCCTGGTCGAACGGCCCGGCGGCCGCCTCGACGCCGGGCCGGTGGGCGGTGGCGGCCAGCTGGTCGGGGGAGGCCCCGGCCGGGTCGAAGGTCGCCACGACGTGGGCGCCGCGCTGCGCGGAGAACGCGTCGTCGAAGGGGGCCCGGGCGGCGCTGATCACCGCGAGGGCGAGCAGCACCGTCGCGGTGGAGCAGAAGACGACCAGGCCGATCACGACGGTCTGCACCCGGCGGCGCTTCACGGCCGCCCGCGAGGCCCGCCACACGGCACCGCCGGTCATGACCGCGGCTCCAGCACCCGGTCGTTCGCCACGCGGCCGTCCGCCATCTCGACCAGCCGGCTGGCGCAGCGGGTGGCCAGGGCCGGGTCGTGGGTGACGATCAGCAGGGTCTGGCCGATCTGGTTGAGGTCGATCAGCAGGTCCATCACCTGCTCGCCGGAGCGGCTGTCCAGCGCGCCGGTGGGCTCGTCCGCGAGCAGCAGGGCCGGGCGGTTCATCAGGGCCCGGGCCACCGCGACGCGCTGGCGCTCGCCGCCGCTGAGGGTCGCCGGGTAGACGTCCCTGCGGTGGGCGACGCCCAGTTCGTCCAGCAGTTCCAGCGCCCGGCGGCGGGCCTGGCGGGCGCTGGTGCCGGTCAGCTGGGCGGCCAGGGCGACGTTGTCGAGGGCGGGGAGGTCGTCGATCAGGTTGAAGAACTGGAAGACCATGCCGATGTGGCGGCGGCGGAACAGGGCCAGCCCGTTCTCGTTCAGGCCCCCGAGGTCGTGGCCCTGCACCCGGACGCTGCCGGCGGTGGGCCGGTCCAGGCCGGCCACCATGTTCAGCAGGGTGGACTTGCCGCACCCCGAGGGGCCCATCACGGCGACCGCCTCGCCGGCGCGGACGCGCAGGTCGACGCCGTCGAGCGCCCTGGCGTCGCCGAACTCCTTGTGGACCCCGGACAGCTCGACGACGACCTGCGCGCCGTCCGGCCGGGTGGTCCCGTCGTGGTCGTTGCTCATGGGGGACGACGGTAGGGGCGGGGCCGCCGCCGGGGCGTCCCACCCCGGGTGTAACCGCGGCGGCCGTCGTACCGGGGATGTACGCGGGGGGCACCCCCGGATGATGTGGACCCCGGCGTGACCTGCGAAGCTGTCGCCGTGTGGGCAACGGGGTGGGAGTGGGCGGCCGTCGCGACGGCCGGTGCGGCGTGCGCGGCGGCCGGGTGGCTGGCCGTGGCGCTCGCCCGGGCGCGGCGGCTGCACCGTACGGCGATCGGTGAGCGCGGCTGGCTGCTGGAACGGGAGCGGGAGAGCGCCGCCCGGACCGCCGTGGACGCCGAACGGGCCCGGATCGCCGCCGAGTTGCACGACATCGTGAGCCACAACGTGAGCCTGATGGTGGTGCAGGCCGGGGCCGCGCGCGAGGTGCTGGCCACCCTGCCCGAGGAGGCGGCGGCCGCGATGGCCGCGGTCGAGGCGGCGGGGCGGGACACCATGACCGAACTGCGGCACCTGCTGGGCCTGCTCGCGCCCGCCGCGGACGGCGGCGAGGGGCCGGGTTCGGACGGCTTCGCGCCGCAGCCCAGCCTGAGCCGGCTGAGCCCGCTGATCGACCGGTTCGCCTTCGCCGGGCTGCCGGTGGAGGTGCGGATCTCCGGCGAGCCGCGGCCGCTGCCCGGCGGGATCGACGTGACGGCGTACCGGATCGTCCAGGAGGCGCTGACCAACGCGCTCAAGCACGGGGCCGGGGTGACGGCGGAGGTGACGGTGCGCTACGCGGACCACTACCTGCGGGTGGAGGTGCTCAACAGCGGTCCGAGCGTGCTGTCCGACGGGGCCGCCGCGTCCGCACCGGGGCAGGCGGGGCAGCCGGAGCAGCCGCGGCGACCGGACGGCGCCAGGCGCGGGCTGATCGGCCTGCGCGAGCGCGTCGCGGTGTACGGCGGGGACCTGGACGCCCGGCGCCGGCTCGGCGGCGGCTTCCGGGTGCGCGCCCGCATCCCGTTGGACCGGCCGTGACGGAGGGGACCATGGAGCAGGGGCGGGAGCACGAGCGGGAGCAGGGGCGGGAACAGGAGCAGGGGCCGGAGCGCCGCCCGCGGGTGGTGATCGCCGACGACCAGGAGCTGGTCCGCACCGGCTTCCGGCTGATCCTCACCGCGCGCGGCATCGACGTGGTCGCCGAGGCCGCGGACGGCGACGAGGCGGTGGCCGCCGCCGTCCTGCACCGCCCGGACGTCGCGCTGCTGGACGTCCGGATGCCCGGCACCGACGGACTGGCGGCCGCCCGGCGCATCCTGGCGCAGGTGCCCGGCTGCCGGGTGATCATGCTGACCACCTTCGACCTGGACCACTACGTCTACGCCGCGCTGTCCGCCGGGGCCAGCGGCTTCCTGCTCAAGGACGTCACCTCCGCCCACCTCGCCAACGCCGTACGGCTGGTGGACACCGGGGACGCGCTGCTCGCCCCCTCGATCACCCGGCGCCTGGTCGAGCGGTTCGCGGCCGGGGCCCCGCGGCCGGCCCCCGGCGCCGACGGCCCGCCGCTGCACCGGGACCTCGCGCCGCTCACCCCGCGCGAGGCGGAGGTCCTCGCGCTGCTCGGGCGGGGGCTGTCCAACACCGAACTGGCACGCGAGCTGACGCTCAGCGAGTCGACGGTGAAGACCCATGTGGCCCGGATCTTCGCCAAGCTCCGGCTGCGGGACCGGGCGCAGGCGGTGGTGCTCGCCTACGAGACCGGGCTGGTCGCGCCGGGCGGCGGCTGACCGGCGGCCTGCGCCGTCCGCCCCCGCGCCGGCCGTCGGCGCCAAGTTCCTTCGGGGACCGACCAGTTCACGTGACTATCGTCCTAATCTCACTCCTTGGAGTTAACTCTTCGCCGGATTCCCCATTTTGCCAGTTCATGGGGCACCATCTGCATGTCCACGCCCCGAACGCCACCGCCGTCCCGGGCGCCCGCCCCCGGCATGACGAGACCCCTGGACCGGCCCGTGACCACCACCGCCCCCGTGTGGGACTGCCCCTTCCACCACACCGACGGCCTGGAGTTCGACCCCCTCCTGAAGCGGCTGCTCACCGAGGCCCCGATCGCCAGGATCCGGCTGCCGCACGGCGAGGGCGAGGCCTGGCTGGCCACCCGCTACGAGGACGTCAGGACCGTCACCACCGACCGCCGGTTCAGCCGGGCCGCCGGCATCGGCCGCGACCTGCCCCGGATGACGCCCGCCCCGATCGCCCAGGCCGAGGCGATCAACCTGATGGACCCGCCCGCCCACAACCGGCTGCGCCGGCTGGTCGCCCAGGGCTTCACCAACCGCCAGGTCGAACGGCTGCGCCCGAGCACCCAGCGCACCGTCGACGGCTACTTCGACGAGATGACCGAGCACGGCGCCCCGGCCGACCTGATGCACTTCCTGGCCGCCCGCCTGCCGCTCACCACCATCTGCGAGCTGCTGGACATCCCGGTGGCCGACCGCGCCGAACTGCGCGGCCACGCGGTGGCGATGATGCGGATGGGCCCGGGCAGCCGGGACGGCCAGGAGGCCGCCAAGGCCGCGCTGCGGAGCTACTTCACCGAGCTGACCGCCGAGCGCCGGGCGCACCCCGGCGAGGACCTGGTCAGCGCCCTGGCCACCGCCCGCGACGGCGACGAACTGCTCGACCCGGACGAGCTGACCGTCATGGCGATGGTCCTGCTGGTCACCGGCCACGACACCAGCACCTACCAGCTCGGCAACCTCACCTACACCCTGCTCACCCACCCCGAGCAGCTCGCCCGGCTGCGCGCCCGCCCCGAGACGCTGCCGCGCGCGCTGGAGGAGCTGCTGCGCTTCGTCCCGTTCCGCCAGGGCGTCGGCATCGCCCGGGTCGCCACCGAGGACGTCGAGCTGGGCGGCGTGCTGATCCGGGCCGGCGAGGCGGTGCACGTCTCCTACCTGACCGCCAACCGGGACCCTGCCGTCTACGAGCGCCCCGACGAGCTGGACCTCGAACGCGAGGACGGTCCCGTCAACATGGCCTTCGGCCACGGCCAGCACCGCTGCCTCGGCTCCCACCTGGCCCTGATGGAGCTCCAGGTCGCCATCGGCACCCTGCTGCGCCGCTTCCCCGGCCTGCGGCTGGCCGTCGACCCCTCCGAGCTCGACTGGGACTCCGGCTCGATCTGGCGCTTCCCGCGCACCCTGCCGGTGGCCTGGTAGCCCCTCCCCCGCCCACCGTTCCCGCAGCACTGGGGAGACCCGCACCCATGGCCACGCTCTGCCGCCCCGCCGTCGCCGTTCCCGAACACGTCATCACCCTCGACCAGACCCTCGACCTGGCCCGCACCCTGCACGCCGGGCACCCCCAGCTCGGCCTGGCGCTGCGGCTGATCGAGAACACCGGGGTGCGCACCCGGCACCTGGTCCAGCCGATCGAGCGCACGCTCTCCCACCCGGGCTTCACCGTCCGCAACGAGGTGTACGAGCGGGAGGCCAAGCGGCGCGTCCCCGAGGTGGTCGAAATCGCCCTCGCGCACGGTGAGTTGACGGCCGCGGAGATCGACCTGATCGTCTACGTGTCCTGCACCGGCTTCATGATGCCGTCGATGACCGCCTGGCTGATCAACACCATGGGCTTCCGCTCCGACACCCGCCAGGTGCCGATCGCCCAGCTCGGCTGCGCGGCCGGCGGCGCGGCCGTCAACCGGGCGCACGACTTCTGCCGCGCCTACCCGGGCGCCAACGTGCTGATCGTCGCCTGCGAGTTCTGCTCGCTCTGCTACCAGCCGACCGACCTCGACGTCGGCTCGCTGCTCTCCAACGGGCTGTTCGGGGACGCCGTCGCCGCCGTGGTGATGCGCGGGGACGGCGGGCACGGCGTCCACGTCGAGCGCAACGGCTCGCACCTCGTCCCGCACACCGAGGACTGGATCTCGTACGGGGTGCGGGACACCGGGTTCCACTTCCGGCTGGACAAGCGGGTGCCCGGCACCATGGAAATGCTCGCGCCCGCGCTGCGCGGGCTGGCCGGGGAGCACGGCTGGGACGTCTCCGGGCTCGGCTTCTACATCGTGCACGCGGGCGGCCCGCGCATCCTGGACGACCTGTGCCGCCTGCTCGACCTGGAGCCGGCCACCTTCCGCTACAGCCGGGCCACGCTCACCGAGCGCGGCAACATCGCCAGCGCCGTGGTCTTCGACGCGCTGGCCCGGCTGTTCGCCGACGGCGGCGTGCCCGAGGGCACCACCGGGCTGATCGCGGGCTTCGGACCGGGCATCACCGCCGAGGTGTCGCTCGGCAGTTGGGTGGGCGCACCGCTCGACGGGGGGCGTGCGCAGCGCCCTCGCGCCTTCTCCACCTCCGACATCGCCCTCGTCCATCCGACCGCCCCCCGCCGTTTCCCGACCGGCACTACGATCTCCTGATGACCGATACCACGGAGCGCACCGACACCTCTGCCAGATCCGAAGAACTCGCCGCCCTGTTCCCGGCGTTGCACGCCCCGCAGTACTGGAGCTGGGGGCGGTTCGACGCCCGGTTCTCCACCGGGCTGCCGCCGGACGCGCTGGTCACCAACATCCACCTGGTCGGCTTCTCGGAGGACCGGGTGGTGCTCTGCCGGGACGACCGGGACCACTGGTTCCTGCCCGGCGGCACCCGGGAGCGGGACGAGAGCATCGACTCCTGCCTGGCCCGGGAGCTGCGCGAGGAGGCGGGCGCCCGGCTGCTCGGCGGGCCGCACTGGCTGGGCGCGCACCGCTGCCGCACCGAGGACCCGGCGCCGTACCGGCCGTGGCAGCCGCACCCGGAGAAGGCCTGGCTGTGGGGCTGGGGCGAGGTCGTGGTGGACTCCGCGCCGACCAACCCGGCGGACGGCGAGCAGGTCGTCGAGGTCCGCGCGGTGCCGCCCACGGAGGCCCAGCGGCTGCTGCTGGTCGGGCACGACGCCTGGTGGGGCGAGCTGGTCGCGCTGGCGGTGGAGCTGCGCCGCCGGGCCGGGCTGGGCTGAACCCCCTCCCCGGCGCGGGCTCTCCCACCGGGACGGAGGACCACCGGAACGGCCGAACAGCAGCGGACCCTGTCCGTTCTGCGGTGATATGACTCGGCCATGGACACCACCTCGCTGGCCGTGGACTACCCGGCGCTCCACATCTTCTGGACGATGCTGGAGCTGTTCCTCTGGATCCTCTGGTTCTTCCTGCTGTTCAAGATCATCAGCGACATCTTCCGCAGCCACGACCTCAGCGGCTGGGGCAAGGCCGGCTGGCTCGTCCTGGTGATCGTCCTGCCGCTGGTCGGCGTCCTCGCCTACCTGATCGCCCGCGGGCAGTCGATGGGCAAGCGGGACGTCGAACAGGCGGAGCGGTCCGAGGCCGCCTTCAAGGCCTACATCCGGGACGCGGCCGGCACGGCCCCGGCCGCCGGGGGCGGCAGCACCGCCACCGGCGCGGGCCGCAGCCACGTCGAGGACCTGGCCAGGCTCGCGGACCTGAAGGACCGCGGCGCCATCTCGGCCGAGGAGTACCAGCGGGCCAAGGACAAGCTGCTGGCCTGAGAAAGTGTTGGGTTAACAGATGACTACTGGTTGTTGAGGTCGTCGGCGAGGCGGCGGGCTGCTTCGGTCTCGATGGGGCCGTGCGGTTC
>NZ_JBISAI010000019.1:0-124749 GCF_044391605.1 Kitasatospora sp. NPDC018619 | reverse complement strand
TGCAGGGGGGACCCTGTGGGAGAGTAGGACGCCGCCGAACAATTCTTCAGAAGAGCCCCTGATCCCTTCGGATCAGGGGCTCTTCGCATTTCCGGGCCGGCCTCGCGCCCCCGACGGCCGGAAAGAGTCTTGGTCGGTCGTGTCGAGAACCGGGGACCGGCACCGTCCCCGGGGTGAACGCGGCGACAATGAGGTCGCACCGGTTCCGAGGATCCGAGGAGAAGACGATGGCCAAGTACCTGCTGCTGAAGCACTACCGGGGTGCCCCGGAGCCGGTCAACTGCGTGCCGATGGACCAGTGGACGCCGGAGGAGGTCACGGCGCACATCACGTTCATGCACGACCTCGCGGCCGAGCTGGAGAAGACCGGCGAGTTCGTCGACGGCCAGGCGGTCGCGCCCGAGGGGACGTGGGTGCGGTACGACGGCGAGGGCCGTCCGCCGGTCACCGACGGTCCGTTCGCCGAGACCAAGGACCTGATCGCCGGCTGGATGCTGATCGACGTCGACAGCTACGAGCGGGCCGTCGAGGTGGCCGGGCAGCTGTCGGCGGCTCCGGGCGCGGGCGGCAAGCCGATCCACGAGTGGCTTGAGCTGCGGCCGCTCCTGGTCGAGATGCCGACCGTCACCGAGTGAGCTCTCCGATGGACGAGGCCCTGCTGCGGAGCCTCATCCCCGGCGTGATCGGTGTCCTCGTCCGCCGCGGAGCAGGCTTCGCGGCGGCCGAGGACGCCGTCCAGGAGGCGCTGGTCGAGGCGGTGCGGCTCTGGCCGGCCGAGCAGCCGCGCGATGCCAAGGGCTGGCTGGTCACCGTGGCCTGGCGCAAGTTCCTGGACGCGACCCGGTCGGAGGCCGCCCGGCGGCGTCGGGAGGACCTGGTCGACCAGGAGCCGGAGCCGGGTCCCGCGGCGGCCGTGGACGACACGCTCCAGCTCTACTTCCTGTGCGCCCACCCGTCGTTGACACCGTCGTCGGCGGTGGCGCTGACCCTGCGCGCGGTGGGCGGGCTGACCACCCGCCAGATCGCCCGGGCCTACCTGGTGCCCGAGGCGACCATGGCGCAGCGCATCAGCCGGGCCAAGCGGACCGTCGCGGCCGTCAGGCTCGACCAGCCGGGGGACGTCGCCACCGTGCTGCGGGTCCTGTACCTGGTCTTCAACGAGGGCTACTCCGGCGATCTCGACCTCGCGGCCGAGGCGATCCGGCTCACCCGGCAGCTCGCGGCGGTGATCGACCACCCCGAGGTGGCGGGGCTGCTGGCGCTGATGCTGCTGCACCACGCCCGGCGGGCCGGCCGGACCACGCCCGACGGCGCGCTGGTGCCGCTGGCCGAGCAGGACCGCGGCCGGTGGGACACCGGGCTGATCGCCGAGGGCGTGGGGATCCTCCAGGCGGCCCTGGCCCGGGACCGGTTGGGCGAGTTCCAGGCCCAGGCGGCCATCGCCGCGCTGCACGCCGACGCGCCCACCGCGGGTGAGACGGACTGGGTCCAGATCGTCGAGTGGTACGACGAGCTGGTCCGGCTGACCGCCAGCCCGGTGGCGCGGCTCAACCGCGCGGTGGCGGTCGGCGAGGCGGACGGCCCGCGCGCCGGGCTGGCGGCGCTCGCCGAGCTGGACGACGGGCTGCCCAGGTACGCGGCGGTGGCGGCGTACCTCCACGAGCGCGACGGGGACCTGGCGGTGGCGGCCCGGCTGTACGCGGAGGCGGCGCACCAGGCGCCCAGCCTGCCCGAGCGGGACCATCTGACCCGTCAGGCGGCGCGGCTCAACGCCGTGCTGAGGGAGCGCCGGGGGCCCTGATCCCGGCCGGGCGCCGTGGCCTCGGGCGTCAGAGCCGCCCGGCGGCCTTCAGGGCCAGGTAGGTGTCGGCCAGGACCGGGGCGATCCGGGCCGGCGGGGCGTCCAGGACGGTGACGCCGTGGCGGGTGAGGTGCTCGGCGGTGGCCCGGCGGTCGGCCCGGGTCTGCTCCGCGGCCGCGGCTCCGTACACGGCCTCCAGGGTGCCGCGCCCGGCCGCGAGGACGTCCAGCTGCGGGTCGGCGACCGAGGCGAGGACGACCTCGTGGCGCTTGGTGAGCATCGGCAGCAGCGGCCGCAGGCCGTCCTCGACCGGGGCCGCGTCGAGGCCGGTGAGCAGCACGATCAGCGAGCGGTGCGGCGCCATCTTGAGCGCGGTGGCGACCAGCGAGCGCATGTCGGTCTCGTGCAGCGCGGGCTCCAGCGCGGCCATCGCGTTGGTGAAGGCGGGCAGCACCTCGTGGGCGGAGCTGCCGGCCACGGCGACGCGCTTGCGGGAGTCGTGGGCGAGCAGGTCGACCCGGTCGCCGGCCCGGGTGGCGAGGGCGGTGAGCAGCAGGGCGGCGTCGAGGGCGGCGTCCAGGCGCGGGGCGTCGCCGACCCGGCCGGCCGAGGTGCGGCCGGTGTCGAGGACGACGAGGATGTGCCGGTCGCGTTCGGGGCGCCAGGTGCGGACGGCGACGGTGTTGCGGCGGGCGCTGGCGCGCCAGTCGATGGAGCGGACGTCGTCGCCGGGCAGGTACTCGCGCAGGGAGTCGAACTCGGTGCCCTGGCCGCGGGTCAGCACCGAGGTGCGGCCGTCGAGCTCGCGCAGCCGGGCGAGCCGGGAGGGCAGGTGCTTGCGGCTGGCGAACGGGGGCAGCGCGCGGACCGTCCAGGGGACGAGGTGCGAGCCCTGGCGGCCGGCCAGGCCCAGCGGGCCGAGGGAGCGGACCGTCACCCGGTGGGCGTGGTGGTCGCCGCGGCGGGTGGGGGTGAGCACGGTGGTGATCCGGCGCCGTTCGCCGCCGGGGAGGGCGAGGGCGTGCCGGGAGGCCGTCCCGGCGGTGCCGGGGCGCCAGGCGGACGGGGCCCAGGCGTCGCGGACCAGGCCCCGCAGCGGTCGGCCGGAGGGGTTGGTGACGGTGAGTTCGACCGTGGCGGGCTCGCCGAGCCGGACGGTGGTGTCGCCGCCCCGCCCGAACCGCAGGGTGCGGACCGGGGCGGCGAGCACCAGGTCCACCGCGACGGCGGCCAGTACCGCGCCGGTCACCAGGCCGATCCCGGTCCAGGACGGCAGCAGCAGGCCCACGACGAGCGCGCCGAGTGCGGCGAGCAGGGCGGTTCGCCCGGTGAGGGCCATGCGGTGCGCTCCTTCGGAAGCCCGTGCGCCGGCGGTCCGTGGGCCGGAGGGCCGGTACGGGGCCGGTACGGGCGGTGCGGTGGGGTACGGGTCGGTGCCGGTGGGTGGCCGGGGTCAGCGCGGGGCGGGCGTCTGGGTGAGGACGGCCTGGATGACGGAGTCGGCGGTGACGCCCTCCATCTCGGCCTCGGCCCGCAGCGCGATCCGGTGCCGCAGGGTGGGCAGGGCGAGCGCCTTGACGTCGTCCGGGGTGACGTAGTCGCGGCCGGCCAGCCAGGCCCACGCGCGGGAGGCGGCGAGCAGGGCGGTGGCGCCGCGCGGGGAGACGCCGATGGACAGCGACGGGGACTGCCGGGTGGCCCGGCAGAGGTCGACGATGTAGGCGAGGACCTCGGGGGAGACGGTCAGCTTGGCGATCTGCTCACGGGCGGCGGCCAGGTGCTCGGGCCCGGCGACCGGGCGGACGCCGGCCGCGGCGAGGTCGCGCGGGTCGAAGCCGGCGGCGTGCCGGGAGAGCACCTGGAACTCCTGGTCGCGGTCGGGCAGCGGCAGGACCAGCTTGAGCAGGAAGCGGTCCAGCTGGGCCTCGGGCAGGGGGTAGGTGCCCTCGTACTCGACCGGGTTCTGGGTCGCGGCGACCAGGAACGGGACGGGCAGCGCGCGCGGTACGCCGTCCACCGTGACCTGGCGCTCCTCCATGGCCTCCAGCAGGGCGGCCTGGGTCTTCGGCGGGGTGCGGTTGATCTCGTCGGCGAGCAGCAGGTTGGTGAAGACCGGGCCGGGCTGGAAGGAGAACTCGGCGGTGCGGGCGTCGTAGACGAGCGAGCCGGTGACGTCTCCGGGCATCAGGTCGGGGGTGAACTGGATGCGCTTGGTCTCCAGGCTGAGCGCGGTGGACAGGGTGCGCACCAGCAGGGTCTTGGCGACGCCGGGGACGCCCTCCAGCAGCACGTGGCCGCCGCAGAGCAGGGCGACGACGAGCCCGGTGACGGCGGCGTCCTGGCCGACCACGGCCTTGCCGATCTCGGCGCGCAGCGCGGTCAGTGCGGCGCGCGGGTCGGTGGCGGGGGTAGCGGGTGCCGTGCCGGGGACGGAGCGGAGCTGGGCGGTTGCCTGGTCGGTCACGGGTTCCGTACCTGCCTTTCGAGGGCGTCGAGGTCGTCGGCGAGCCGCAGCAGCGCGGCGTCGTCGGTGGGGGGCGGGCCGTACAGCAGGGCCCGGACGTCCCCGGCGGGCCGGTCGGGCAGCCGGTCGGCCACGGCGACGCAGAGCGCGTCGGGGTCGGGTGCGCCGGCCCGGAGCGGGATGCCGAGGGCGGGCGCGAGGCGGTGGACGGTGGCGCCGCGCAGCGCTTCGGCGGCGCGGCCGCGGGCCCTGGCGCGCCGGTACAGCCGGGCGCGGCCCTCGGTGGTCTCGGCGGCGCGGACCACCACGGGCAGGTTCTCGCTGACGACCGGGCCGAGCCGGCGTCCGCGCCAGAGGGCGGCGAGCACGGCGGCGACGGCGAGCTGGTAGCCGGCCCAGTGCCAGCCGCTCGGCAGGAAGTCGCCGAAGGACCGGGTGCGGGCGTCCTCGGGGAGCGGGGCGGAGTAGTCCGGCAGGTGCCAGGTGAGGTGCGGCTGCGAGCCGAGCAGGCCGAGCGCGAGGGAGGCGTTGCCGTCCTTGGCGAGCTCGCCGTTGTGCAGGAAGGCGCCGCTGCCGAGCACGACGACCTCGCGGTCGCCGTCGCCGGCCGGGAGGACGACCAGCGGGTAGCCGTGGCCGCGGGAGTAGCAGCCCTGGCCGCGGCTGCCGCTGGTGTAGAGCATGCCGCCCTGCTGGGCGCTGCCGGCCCGGGCGGCCTCGGTGAGCGGGCAGTCCGGCGCGGTGGAGCGGACGGGGGCGTACGGCAGGCCGCCCGCGTCGTCGGACTGCCGGATGCCGGGGGCGAGCGCGGTGAGCGCCGTCGGGCCGGGCACGACCAGGACGAGCCGCCGGTGCCGGGCGGCGGCGACGGCCCGCAGCTGGGCGGGGCTGAGCAGGTCGGGCTCGGGCAGCACGAGGGTGTCCGGGCCGGCCGGGGCGGCGGTCGGGTCGGTGGTGAACTCGGCCTTGAGGCCCTGGCGTTCGAGCAGGGCGACGACGGCGTGGCTGCCGTCGCGGTCGTACGAGCGCGGGTCCAGCGGCGGGTAGCGGCGGTCCTGGCCGAGGGCGGAGACGGCGGCTGCGCCGATCAGCAGGGCGGCGAGGACGGCCAGGTACCAGCGGGCCCGGCGCCACAGGCCGCGCCCGCTCGGGGCGAGGCTGGTCGGCGCGGCGGTGGGCGCTCCGGCGGCCGTAGCCGCGGGGGAGGGGACGGGACTGGTCATGCCGCTCCTCCCGGGGCCGGGGCGGTCGGGGCCGGGGCGGGGCCGTCGGCGTCGGGGGCGAGGGCCGGACGGGTGCGCTCCAGCGTCCGGTCGAGTTCGTGCAGCAGCCGGTACGCGTCCTGGCCGGCGGTGCGCTCGCCGTACGCGATGTCGTCGAAGGTGCGGGCGGCCGCGGCCAGTGCGGCGGCGTGCCCGGGCAGCGCCCGGCCGGCCTCGGCGGCGGCCTCGTCGGCGGTGCGGCCGGGGCGGGTGTCGAGCAGGGTGCGCTCCTCCAGGGCGCGCACCAGGGCGCGCATCTGCTCGCGGACGGCTTCCGTCCAGCGGCCGGCGGCGGCGTGGGCGGCGGCGTCCGCCCGGTACTGGTCGGCGCTGCGCGGGCCGTCGGCGCCGTACACGTCCTGGACGGTGCGGGCGGCCCGGCGGGGCGCGCCGAGGCGCCACCAGAGCGCGCCGCCGATCAGCACCGCGACGACCAGGAAGAGGATCAGCCCGGTGGTGCCGGTGGTGCCGCTGCCGGAGATGCTGTCGAGCGCGCCGGCGAGGTGGTCGTAGATCCAGTCGGTGATGCGCTGCAGCACGGACGGGTCGTGCTTGTGGTACTCCGCGTCGAGCAGCTCGTCGCGGGCGGCGTCGCGCGCCGGGTCGCGCGGCACGGTGACCGGTGCGCCGCCCGCGGCGAGGAGCCGTTCCCCCCAGTTGGCCATCCGGCTCAGCGCCCCGCAGGGGTCGGGTCGCCGGGAGCGCCCCGGCCGGCGCCGGCGGCGCCGTGCCCGGGCAGCCCGGCCGCGCGGGCGAGCTCGATGTCCAGGGCCTCGCGGCGGATCCGCTGGTCGATGTAGACCAGCACGCCGACGGCGGCCAGGAACGGGGTGGTGAAGGTGCCGGCGATGATCCCGGCGACCGCCAGCAGGACCACCAGGGCGACGCCCTGGTCGGCGGTGTCCGGCAGGCCCTGGGCGTCGAGGTTCTCCAGGCCCAGCGCCAGGCCGACGAACTGGAACGGGACCATGACGACCATCGCGACGACGAGCGCCAGCACGTGGCCCAGCAGGGTGATGCCGAAGACCCGCCACCAGGCGCCGCCGACCAGGCGCCGCGAGCGCGAGAGGGCGGTCAGCACGCCCTGCTTCTCCAGCATCAGGGCGGGGGCGGAGAGGCTGAAGCGGATCCACAGCCAGACGGCGGCCGGCACGCTCAGCAGGCCGACCAGGGTGAGCAGGCCGGAGACGCCGACGGAGCCCGCGCCGGCCAGCGCGTAGCCGATCAGCGGGAGGAAGCCGAGCAGGACCACGCCGGGGCCGAGCAGGACGGTGAGCAGCGTCAGCCCGAGCAGCTGGAGCAGCCGGGGGCGGGCGTCGCGCCAGGCCTCCCCGGCGCTGGCCGAGCGGCCGAGCACGGCGCGGCTGACCACGATGGTGAGCAGCGCGGTGGCGAAGACGTTGAGCAGCAGTTCCAGCGGCAGCCCGGCCACCAGACGCAGGGTCTGGGTGGCCTCGCCGGTCTTGCCCTTGACCAGCAGGTTGACCACCACGGTGCCGGCCTGGGCGAGGACGGCGAACCCGAGCGAGAGCGCGAGCACGGTGCGCCAGTGCCGGCGGACGGTGGTGACGGCGCCGTCCAGCAGTTCGCCGAAGCTCAGCGGGCGCAGCGGGATGACGCCCGGCTTGGGGCTCGCCGGGGCGCCCCAGCCGTACGGGCGGTGGCCGCCGGAGGGCTGCCGGCCCCACTGCGGGCCCTGCGGGGTGCTGCTGCGGGGGGCGTCGGACGGGCCGGTCCAGCCGGGGGCGCCCTGGGGTGGTGCCGACGGCCCGGGCACGGCGGCGGGAGCGTCGGCCGGGGGCCTGGCACCGTCGCGGGGCGGCTCGGACGAGCTGGGCGGGGCCCAGCCCGGGGTGTCGGTCATCACTGCTCCTCGGAGGGCGGACGGGGGCGACGGCGAACGGATCTTCCGCCCGCGCGCAGCGCCCATCGTGCCATGGGGCCGGAAACCGCCCCCATGCGATCCGGTTGCTGATCGGCAACGGTGCTCCACGGCGGGCCGGGTGGTGGTCCGCGGCGGGGGTGGAGGGGGCCCGGAGGCGCGCCCGGCGGGAGCATTCGCCCGGTATGGCCGGAATGCACCGGTGGGGGAGTTGGCCGTTCTGGAGTATGGGCACTGCTGTGCGGCAGGTCACAATCCGGTAATGAGAAGATGGACGCATGAAGGGACGCGTCCTCGTCGTTGATGACGACTCCGCACTGGCCGAGATGCTCGGCATCGTGCTGCGTGGTGAGGGTTTTGAGCCGTTTTTCGTCGCGGATGGGGACAGGGCGCTAGCCGCGTTCCGGGAGACGAAGCCCGACCTGGTCCTGCTCGACCTGATGCTGCCCGGCCGGGACGGCATCGACGTCTGCCGGCAGATCCGGGCGGAGTCCGGCATCCCGATCGTCATGCTGACCGCGAAGACCGACACGGTCGACGTCGTGGTGGGCCTGGAGTCGGGTGCCGACGACTACGTCACCAAGCCGTTCAAGCCCAAGGAGCTGGTGGCCCGGGTGCGCGCCCGGCTGCGCCGCGCCGAGGAGCCCACGCCCGAGCAGCTGACCATCGGCGACCTGGTGATCGACGTGGCCGGCCACTCGGTGAAGCGGGACGGCCGGGGCATCCCGCTGACCCCGCTGGAGTTCGACCTGCTGGTCGCGCTGGCCCGCAAGCCCTGGCAGGTGTTCACCCGCGAGGTGCTGCTGGAGCAGGTCTGGGGCTACCGCCACGCGGCGGACACCCGTCTGGTCAACGTCCATGTGCAGCGCCTGCGTTCCAAGATCGAGAAGGATCCGGAGCGCCCCGAGATCGTGGTGACCGTCCGCGGCGTCGGCTACAAGGCCGGACCCAGCTGACGTGACGGACCGGGCAGAGGACACCCCGTCGGATAGCGCGGCCGACGGGGCCGGCGCCGTGCGCGGCGACGTGCTGAGTTCGACCACCCGCCGCCGGCGAGGCCCTTCCGCCGCGGTGGGGCTGGTGAAGCGTCAGCTGCGCAAGCCGGTGCACCGGGTGGCCGCGCTGTACCGCCGGTCGATCCAGGTGCGCGTGGTCGCGGTGTCCCTGCTGGCGTCCATCGTGGTCGTCGTGGTGCTGGGCGTGGTCGTGGTGGCGCAGGTGCGCAACGGTCTGCTCGGCACCAAGACGGACGCCGCCCGCGCGCAGGCCCGGATCGGCTTCCAGGTCGAGCAGAAGAAGATCGACGAGGCCCGGGACCAGAAGCTCCGGGGCACCGCCGACCCGGCCGTGGACGAGCCCGGCACCTGGCTGCTGCGGCAGGTCAACGACCTGGCCGGGAGCGGGCAGACGGTCTACTCGGTGATCGCGATGGCCCCCGGCACCGGCCCGGTCGTCCCCGACGCGGCCGGCTTCGCGCCGCGCTACTCGGGCGACATCCAGCCGATCAGCATCCCGGACTCCCTGCGGGCCAAGCTGGCCGCCGAGCCCAACCAGATGTTCGACCAGCCGACCCGGATCCACCACTCGTCCGAGAGCAGCACCCGGTCCGAGCCAGGGCTGGCCCTCGGCATGCAGTTCACCGGCCCGGCCGGGACGCCGTACCAGCTGTACTACGTGTTCTCCTTCGGCCAGGAGACGGACACCCTCAACCTGGTCACCGGCACCCTGGCGACCGCCGGGGTGTTCGTGGTGATCCTGATGGGCGGCATCGCCTGGGTCGTGGTGCGCCAGGTGGTCACCCCGGTCCGGATGGCCGCCGGGATCTCCGAGCGGCTCGCCGACGGGCACCTGGAAGAGCGGATGAAGGTCACCGGCACGGACGACATCGCCCGCCTCGGGGAGTCCTTCAACCGGATGGCGAACGCCCTCCAGGCGCAGATCCGCCAGCTGGAGGAGCTGTCCCGGGTGCAGCGGCGGTTCGTCTCGGACGTCTCGCACGAGCTGCGCACCCCGCTGACCACGGTCCGGATGGCCGCCGACCTCATCTACGACAGCCGCGAGGACCTGGACCCGATGGCGGCCCGTTCGGCGGAGCTGCTCCAGGGCCAGCTGGACCGCTTCGAGTCGCTGCTCGCCGACCTGCTGGAGATCAGCCGCTTCGACGCCGGCGCCGCGATCCTGGACGCCGAGCCGGTCGACCTGCGCGAGATCGTCGCCCGGGTGGTGGAGGCCGCCGAGCCGCTCGCCGAGGCCAAGGGCAGCGCCGTGGTGATCCGCGGCGACGGCGAGCCGGTGCTGGCCGAGGTGGACTCCCGCCGGATCGAGCGGATCCTGCGCAACCTGGTGGTCAACGCGCTGGAGCACGGCGAGGGCCGGGACGTGGTGGTCCGGCTGGGCTCCGCGGACGGCGCCGTCGCGGTCGGCGTGCGCGACTACGGCATCGGCCTCAAGCCGGGCGAGGCGTCCCGGGTGTTCCACCGCTTCTGGCGGGCCGACCCGTCCCGGGTGCGGACCACCGGCGGCACCGGCCTCGGCCTGTCCATCGCGGTCGAGGACGCCCACCTGCACGGCGGCTGGCTCCAGGCCTGGGGCGAGCCCGGCGGCGGCTCGCACTTCCGGCTCACCCTGCCGCGCACCCGCGGCGGGGAGATCAGCCGGGCGCCGTTCCGGCTGGAGCCCGAGGACTCCCGCAACAACCGGGGCCTGGGCGCCCAGGGCACGCCGTACCGGCGGGCGATCAGCCCGGCCGGCTCGACGGCGGCCTCCGCGGTCGAGGAGCACACCGAGACGCCGGAGGCCGGGGGCAACGGCCTGGGCAGCGGGCTGGGCGGGGTGCTGAACATCGGGCCCGGGCTGGGCCGGCGCCGGCTGCCGGAGGGGCCCCGCTCGGACCCCTCGGACGTGTGGACGGCCGGCGGGTACGGGGCCACCGGTGCCCAGGTGATGGTGGACCCGACGCCGGGACGGCCGTCGGTGGCACAGCGGACGGCGGAGCCGGACGCGACGGGTGGGACGACGGACGCGGAGGGGTCGCAGCGTGCGAAGGACGAGCTACAGGACTGAGCCGCGGCTCCTCGCGGTGGTCGGCGGACTGCTCGGCGCCCTGGTGGCGAGCGGCTGCGCGGCCATGCCGGAATCCGGCGGCATCACCAGGGTGGAGCTGTCCCAGGGCCCGGCGGACAAGAACCTCCAGGCCCGGGTCTACCCGGTGCCGCCCGCGCGGGGGGCCAAGCCGCGCGAGCTGCTGAACGGGTTCCTGGACGCGGTGACGGCCGACGAGGGGTACGACACCGCGCGCAAGTACCTCACCGAGAGCGCCGCCGCGGAGTGGAAGCCCGAGGAGCGGATCCAGGTGCTCGCGTACACGAGCATTCCGCCGGCCCAGGACGTCACCGAGACGGACACCACGGCGTCGTTGCAGGTGACCGGGCAGGTGGTGGCCGAGGTCGACGGCAAGCACTCGTACCGGCTGGTCGCCGGGCAGAACAACAACCCCTCCGAGTTCGCCTTCGTCCGCAAGGACGGCGAGTGGCGGATCGACCGGCTGCCGTCCGGCGTGATCATGAACGAGGCCAACTTCCGGAACAGCTTCCGGCAGGTCGAGCGGTTCTTCTACACCGCGCCCGACACCTCGGCGGTGGCCTCCGGGAACACCGGCCAGGAGGTGCTGGTCGCCGACCCGATCTACCTGCGGCGCCGGGTGGACCCGATGGCCTCGGCGGCCCAGGCGGTGGCCGACGGGCCCTCGACGTGGCTCTCGCCGGTGGTCCGCACGGCGTTCCCGGCCGGTGCCAAGGTCGGGCCGGTGACCATCGACGACGGCCGGACCGTCCACGTGCAGCTCGCCGGGGCGGACCTCGGCGAGCCGATGACCTGCCGGCGGATGGCGACCCAGCTCTTCTACACCCTCGCGGACCAGGGCAAGGGCCAGTTCTCCCGGCTGGAGCTGAAGGGGCCGCGCGGCTCCTGCACCGCAGGCCGCGACGACGTGCCGGCCACCGGGCCCGGCGCCCTGGCCGGGCCGACCCCCGCGACCCAGTACTACCAGCGGGCCGACGGCGCCCTGGTGGCCACCGACGAGACCCACACCTGGGAGCCGGTCCGCGGCGTCCTCGGCAAACCGCAGTCGAACACCAAGCCGCCGCTCGGCGCCCTGGCGGTCAGCCGCAGCGGCTCCCAGGCCGCCGCGATCAGCGAGGACGGCCACCAGGTCTGGTCGCTGCCGCTGGCGGACAGCACGGTGGCGATGGGCGAGCCGGTGCTCAGCTCGCCGGCCAAGGGCGGCGACAAGGAGGACGGCTTCGCCTCGCCGACCTGGGACGGCCGCGGCGACCTCTGGGTGGTGGACCGCAACAAGCAGGCCCCGCGGGTGGTGATGGTGCGCGGCGCGAAGTCGTACACCGTGCCCGTCGACGACATCCCCGGGCAGACCGTGCAGGCGCTGAAGATCTCCTCGGACGGCGCCCGGGTGGCCCTGGTGGCCCGGACCCAGGGCTCGGCCGTCCGCTCGCTGTGGTTCGGGCTGGTGGTGCACGGCGGCACCCCGCAGGCGCCGACCGTGAAGATCACCAACCTGCGCCGGGCCGCCCCGACGCTCACCGACATCGCCTCGGTGTCCTGGGCGGAGGCCGACCAGCTGCTCGTGCTCGGCAAGGAGGCCGACCGCACCCAGCAGCTGTACTTCATCAGCACCGACGGCTCGCAGAGCACGGACACCCAGCTGCAGAGCGCCGAGAGCATGGTGACCGTCGCCGCCTCGGAGTCCCGGGGGGACAGCCTGACCCAGGCGCCGCCGGTGCTCGCGATGGGCGAGGTCAAGCAGGCGGACGGCAAGCCGAGCGAGCTCAAGGCCTTCCGCCTGGTCAGCAACCAGTGGCGGGAGACCTCGCTGATCGACAAGCCCCGGTCCTTCTTCTACGCGGGCTGACGGGGCGTCCGGCCGGGCGCGGTGGCCCTGGCGGCCGCGGCGGCCGACGGGCAGCGGTGGCGCGGTCAGCCGGCTGCCGGGTGCGCGGTGGCCGCGACGGTGGCACCCGCCCGGGCCGGCAGGCCGGCGTCGGCCAGGGCCCGGGCGGCCTCGGCCAGGCTGGCGCCGGTGGTCACCAGGTCGTCCACCAGCACCGGGTGACGGCCCGCCAGGGTTCCCGCTCCGGCCGGCCCCGTGCGCCCGGTCCGGGCGCACGGCAGCACGGTGAGCGCGCGGTGCAGGTTGCGGCGCCGCTCCGCCGCGTTCAGCCCCGCCTGGTCGGCGACCGGTCGGGCGTGCCGCAGCAGCGGTGCGGCCCGGACGTCCAGGCCGGCCCGGCGCAGCGAGCGGGCGGCCGCCCCGGCCAGCCGCAGCGTCGGGTCGTGTCCGCGGGCGCGGACGGCCGAGCGCGCCGAGGGCATCGGGACCAGCAGCAGCGGCGCGGCTCCGGCCCGCGCCCCCAGGGCGGAGCGCACCGCCCGGCCGAGCGCCTCGCCGAGCGGGCCGGCCAGCCGCAGCGCGCCCCGTTCCTTGTGGGCGAGCAGCAGCTGCCGGACCGGCCCGGCGTACGGCGCGGCGGCGTGCGTCCAGGGCAGCGGGGTGGGGGCCGGCCGGGCGAGGGCCAGCGCCCGCCGGCAGGCCGGGCAGAGCTGGCTGCCCTCGCTGCCGCAGCCCGCGCAGTCGGCGGGCAGCAGGACGTCCAGCAGGCCGGCCAGCGCCTGGCCGAACGGCCCCGGGGCGGACGGCGGGCGGGCGGGGGAGGGGAACGGCGGCACGGCTGCTCCTGGCGGCGGCAGGCACGGAGAGTCAGCACAGGATCGGCCGTACGGGGGGCGTTGTCCAGGTATTTACCCTTACTTCACCCAGGAGGGGGTAGACAGGGTGGACTGGCTTGACCGTCCGGCCGCAGTATCGGGTCATACCCTCCCTGTCGCCTGGGGAGGCGAAAATCCCGTGTGAGGTGTTCGATAAGGCCCAGGGGGTTTCAAACGTCCCTGGTGGGGAGGAAGTGAGGTGAGGGCCAGTCGTTTCCGCCGCTGGCGGCGGGGACGGGGGGCCGGCAGTGGACGGGCTGGTCCAGCTGGGTCTCAGCCCGGTCCGGTAGCACCCGGACCGGCGTCAGCACGAGGGATCGGAGTTCTGCGTGGACATCGTCGTCAAGGGCCGCAAGACCGAGGTGCCCAAGAGGTTCCGCGAGCACGTGGCCGAGAAGCTGGAGAAGGTCCAGAAGTTCGACGCCAAGGCCATCAGCCTCGACGTCGAGGTGTCCAAGGAGCACAACCCGCGGCAGGCCGACCGCTCCGATCGGGTGGAGATCACTCTCCGCAGCCGCGGCCCCGTGATCCGGGCCGAAGCCGCCGCGGGGGATCCGTACGCGGCGCTCGACCTGGCCTCGGCGAAGCTCGACGCGCAGCTGCGCAAGTCCGCGGACCGGCGTCGGGTGCACAAGGGCGGCGCCAACGGCCGCACCCCGATCAGCGTCGCCGAGGCGACCGCGGCCCTGGCCGCGCTCCCGGAGGCGCAGGCGCCGGAGGGCGCGGCGAACGGAGCCGTCCGCAAGACCAAGATGGGATCCCTGGAGGTGGAGGGCGAAGGCCCGCTGGTGGTCCGGGAGAAGACGCACCCGGCCGCCCCCATGGCGCTGGACCAGGCGCTCTACGAGATGGAGCTGGTCGGCCACGACTTCTACCTCTTCGTGGAGAAGGACAGCGGCCTGCCGAGCGTGGTCTACCGCCGGCACGGTTACCACTACGGCGTCATCCACCTGCAGACCGACCAGTCGGCCGGGCCGGCCGGCGGGGCCGGCGGCGCCATCGGCGGGGCCGACGACGAGGACTGACCGACCGAACAGCGATGCAGGGGTGACCCCGGCGGCCGCGGCCGCCGGGGTCACCGGCGTCAGGGGCAGGGGTCGCCGGGCCGGGGCAGGGGGCCACCGGCGTTGCGGGGCAGGGGGTTTCGAACGGCGTCGCCTCCCGGGGGGAGGGGTCACCCGATGCGGGGGAATCGGCATCGGAGGGTGACCGTGGCGGTGGCGGGGCGTGGAATGATTGGCGCACGACGACCCGCGAAGGGGGAGGAGCGGATGGGGGATCACTTCGGGCTGGGGCCCGGGGCCGGGCCAGGGCTGCCGGTGGGGGCCGAGGAGGAGCCCGCGTACGAGCCGCACCGGGGTGAGCCGATCCGCGTGCTGGTGGTGGACGACCACGCGCTGTTCCGCCGCGGGCTGGAGATCGTCCTCGCGGAGGAGCCGGACATCAAGGTCGTCGGCGAGGCGGGGGACGGCGCCGAGGCGGTGCTCAAGGCCGCCGACCTGCTGCCCGACATCATCCTCATGGACGTCCGGATGCCGCGCCGCAGCGGGATCGAGGCCTGTACGGCGATCAAGGACGTGGCGCCCAGCACCAAGATCATTATGTTGACGATAAGCGACGAGGAGGCCGACCTCTACGAGGCGATCAAGGCGGGGGCCACCGGCTACCTGCTCAAGGAGATCTCCACCGACGAGGTCGCCACCGCGATCCGCGCGGTCGCCGACGGGCAGTCGCAGATCAGCCCCTCGATGGCGTCCAAGCTGCTCACCGAGTTCAAGTCGATGATCCAGCGCCGTTCCGACGACCGGGACCTCGTCCCCGCGCCCCGGCTCACCGACCGGGAGCTGGAGGTGCTCAAGCTGGTGGCGACCGGGATGAACAACCGGGAGATCGCGAAGGAGCTGTTCATCAGCGAGAACACCGTGAAGAACCACGTGCGCAACATCCTGGAGAAGCTCCAGCTGCACTCCAGGATGGAGGCCGTGGTCTACGCGATGCGGGAGAAGATCCTCGAAATAGGGTGAGCGGGGCGGGACTTGGGGCCCGCCCCGGCCGGTCCCGCCCGTCCGCGCCCACCGGCCCCGGCCGCGCCCACCGGCCCCGCCGACGCGGCCGGGGCCCGCACCCCCGCGCGGGGCCCGCCGTCAGCCGGCCGCCAGCAGCCCCTCCAGGGCCGGGCGCAGCCGCTCGTCGTGCAGCACCCCGACCCGCACCTCCTCGCAGCCCACCCAGGCGGCCGCCTCGCGCAGCGCCGTCGCCAGTGCCTCCAGGTGCCGGGCGTCGCGGCCCGGGCCGCCGTCCAGGGAGACCTGGCGGGCGACCAGGGTGCGCCCCTCGCGGGCCGGGTCGACCCGGCCGACCAGTCGGCCGCCGGCCAGCAGCGGCATCGCGAAGTAGCCGTGCACCCGCTTGTGCCTGGGCGTGTAGGCCTCCAGGCGGTGGGCCACGCCGAAGATCCGCTCGGTGCGGGCGCGGTCCCAGACCAGCGAGTCGAACGGCGAGAGCAGCGTGGTGCGGTGGCGTCCGCGCGGGGCGGTGGCGAGGGCGGCCGGGTCGGCCCAGGCCGGGGCGGGGGAGCCGTCCGGGCCCCAGCCGGCCACCTCGACCGGGACGAGCCCGCAGTCGTCGAGCACCGGGTCCAGCTGTTCGGCACGCAGCCGGTGGTAGTCCAGCAGGTCGGCCCGGGTGGCGACGCCGAGCGCGGCGCCGGCCTGGGCGGCCAGGGTGCGCACGCACTGCGCGTCGGTGAGGTCCTGGTTCAACAGGGCGTCCGGGACGGCCTGTTCGGCCAGCGCGTAGACCCGCTTCCAGCTGCGGCGCTCGGTGCAGACCACGTCGCCGAAGGCGAGCGCCTGCTCGACCGCGATCTTGGTGTCGGACCAGTCCCACCACTCGGCCGTCCGCTTGGCGCCGCCCAGCTCGGTGGAGGTCAACGGCCCCTCGGCGCGCAGCCTGTCGAGGACCGCGCGGTAGGCCTCGGGCGTGACCTCGTGGCCGCCCCAGAGCCGGCCGCGCTCGCGGTAGCGGCGGCGCCGGAAGGCGAACAGCGGCCACTCCTCGACCGGCAGGACGCAGGCCGCGTGCGACCAGTACTCGAAGCTCGTGCCGCCGCCCCAGTAGGCCGCCTCGACGGCCGGGCGGCCGACCGCGCCGAGCCGGGCGTACGGCACCAGCTCGTGCGAGCGGGCGAGCACCGAGATGGTGTCCAGCTGGACGGCTCCCAGGTGCCGCAGCACTCCCCGCACCCCGCCGCGGCGGTCCGGTGCGCCCAGCAGGCCCTGGGCGCGCAGGGCGATTCGGCGGGCGTCGTCCGCGCTGAGGACGGCGACGGGGGCGGGACGGGCGGCAGCGGCGGTCATGCCGGGGAGCGTAGCCCCGGGCACCGACAGGGCGGACCCGGGGCGGGGTGCGGCCCCGGGGCACGGGCGGACGGGCCGGGCCGGCCCGCTGGTCAGGCCAGGTCGGCGGGCAGCAGGGAGGCGATCCAGGAGTCGTGGAAGGTGCCGCGCTGCTCGGCGTACGAGCGCAGGGTGCCCTCGAAGCGGTAGCCGACCTTCTCGGCGACCGCGCGCGAGCCCTCGTTGCCGACGTAGGCCAGCCACTCCAGGCGGCGCAGCCCGAGCTCGCGCAGGCCGTGGCGGGAGACGGCGCGGGCGGCCTCGGTGGTGTAGCCGCGGCCGCGGAACTCCTTCACGGCCCACCAGCCGATCTCGGCGCAGCCGCGGTCCGCGGCGCGCAGGACCAGCCCCTGGCAGCCGACCAGGGCCCCGGACCCACGCTCGAACACGCCCCAGACCAGGTTCGCCCCCGTCCGCCGGCCCTCGGCGGCGAGGTCGCGCACGAAGAACTCGGCGTCCTCGCGGCGGTAGGGCGACGGGACGACCGTCCAGCGCTGGATCTCCGGGTCCTGGCAGGCCGCGAAGACCGCGTCGATGTCGGATTCCCGGGGGGAGCGCAGGACCAGCCGCTCGGTGGTGAGGGTGGGCAGTTCGGCGGGCGGCTCGGCGGGCGGCGCCGTCGGGAGTCCGGTGGGGAGTTCGTCCATGAACGGATTATTCCGCCGGTGGAGGAAGCGGGCATCCGATTATCCGGCCGCCCGCGCACCCAACTCGACGGCCCGCCGACCGTTTTGTCCCGGTGGACGGTGCTATCGGGCCATGTGCCCGCCCGGGTGACACGGGAATACCGTGCTGACGCACCTCCCGGGGGGTTGGACTCCTCGCATACGATGGCCCGTGCGGTGGGGTGGACCCGCCGTGCAGTCGTCCAGTGCCAATACAGGCAAGGAGCCCGCTCACGTGTCCGTCTTCGACAAGATCCTGCGCGCCGGCGAGGGCAAGATCCTTCGCAAGCTGCAGCGGATTGCCGCCCAGGTCAACTCCATCGAAGAGGACTTCGTCAACCTCACCGACGCCGAGCTGCGCGCACTGACCGACGAGTACAAGCAGCGGCTCGCGGACGGCGAGACCCTGGACGACATCCTCCCCGAGGCGTTCGCCACCGTCCGCGAGGCGGCCAAGCGCGTGCTCGGCCAGCGGCACTACGACGTCCAGCTGATGGGCGGCGCGGCCCTGCACCACGGGTACGTCGCCGAGATGCGCACCGGTGAGGGCAAGACCCTCGTCGGCACCCTGCCCGCGTACCTGAACGCGCTGACCGGCAAGGGCGTCCACCTGATCACCGTCAACGACTACCTCGCCGAGCGCGACTCGGAGTGGATGGGCCGGGTGCACCGCTTCCTCGGCCTCGAAGTCGGCGTGATCCTCGCCAACATGACGCCCGCCGAGCGCAAGCGCCAGTACGGGATGGACATCACGTACGGCACGAACAACGAGTTCGGCTTCGACTACCTGCGCGACAACATGGCCTGGTCGCAGGACGAACTCGTCCAGCGCGGCCACAACTTCGCGGTCGTCGACGAGGTCGACTCGATCCTCATCGACGAGGCCCGCACCCCGCTGATCATCTCCGGCCCGGCCGACCAGGCGACCAAGTGGTACGCCGACTTCGCCAAGCTGGTGCTGCGCCTGAAGATCGACCGCGACTACGAGGTCGACGAGAAGAAGCGCACCGTCGGCATCCTGGAGGAGGGCGTCACCCGGGTCGAGGACTACCTGGGCATCGACAACCTCTACGAGTCGGTGAACACCCCGCTGGTCGGCTTCCTGAACAACGCCATCAAGGCGAAGGAGCTGTACAAGCGGGACAAGGACTACGTCGTGATGAACGGCGAGGTCATGATCGTCGACGAGCACACCGGCCGCATCCTGGCCGGCCGCCGCTACAACGAGGGCATGCACCAGGCGATCGAGGCCAAGGAGGGGGTGGAGGTCCAGAACGAGAACCAGACCCTGGCCACCATCACCCTGCAGAACTTCTTCCGCCTGTACGACAAGCTCGCGGGCATGACCGGTACCGGCACCACCGAGGCCGCCGAGTTCCACCAGATCTACAAGCTCGGCGTGGTGCCGATCCCGACCAACAAGACGCCGCTGCGCATCGACCAGCCCGACCTGATCTACAAGTCGGAGCCGGCCAAGTTCGCCGCCGTCGTCGAGGACATCGCCGAGAAGCACGAGAAGGGCCAGCCGGTGCTGGTCGGCACCGTGTCCGTCGAGAAGTCCGAGTACCTGTCGCAGGAGCTGCGCAAGCGCGGCATCCCGCACGAGGTGCTGAACGCCAAGCACCACGAGCGCGAGGCGCAGATCGTCGCGCAGGCCGGTCGCAAGGGCGCCGTCACCGTCGCCACCAACATGGCCGGCCGCGGCACCGACATCATGCTCGGCGGCAACGCCGACCACCTGGCCGCCGCCGAGCTGGCGCAGCGCGGGCTGACCCCGACGGACACCCCGGAGGAGTACGAGGCCGCCTTCCCGGCCGCGCTGGAGAAGGCCAAGGCCTCGGTGAAGGCCGAGCAGGAGGAGGTCAAGGCGGCCGGCGGCCTCTACGTCCTCGGCACCGAGCGGCACGAGTCCCGCCGGATCGACAACCAGCTGCGCGGCCGCTCCGGCCGTCAGGGCGACCCGGGCGAGTCCCGCTTCTACCTGTCGCTGGGCGACGACCTGATGCGCCTGTTCAAGGCCGGCATGGTCGAGCGCGTGCTCTCGATGGCCAACGTGCCCGAGGACGTGCCGATCGAGTCCAAGATGGTCACCCGCGCCATCGCCTCCGCGCAGACCCAGGTCGAGCAGCAGAACTTCGAGATCCGCAAGAACGTCCTCAAGTACGACGAGGTCCTCAACCGCCAGCGCGAGGTCATCTACGGCGAGCGCCGCCGGGTGCTGGAGGGCGAGGACCTCCAGGAGCAGGTCGGCCACTTCATGGACGACACCGTCGAGGCGTACGTCCGGGCCGCCACCGGCGAGGGCTTCGAGGACGACTGGGACCTCGACAAGCTCTGGACGGCGCTCAAGCAGCTCTACCCGATCACCCTGGACCTGGAGGAGCTGGAGGAGGAGGCCGGCGGCCAGGCCGGGCTGACCCCCGAGTTCCTGATCAAGTCCATCCAGGAGGACATCCAGGCGCAGTACGGCGCGCGCGAGGACCAGCTGGGCGCGGAGATCATGCGCGAGCTGGAGCGCCGGGTCGTGCTGTCGGTGCTGGACCGCCGCTGGCGCGAGCACCTCTACGAGATGGACTACCTCCAGGAGGGCATCGGCCTGCGGGCCATGGCGCAGCGCGACCCGCTGGTCGAGTACCAGCGCGAGGGCTTCGACATGTTCACCGCGATGATGGAGGGCATCAAGGAGGAGTCCGTCGGCTACCTGTTCAACCTGGAGGTCCAGGTCGAGCAGCAGGTCGAGGAGGTCCCCGTCGAGGACGCCCAGGTGGTGCTCGACAAGCTGGAGAAGGACGCCGCCCGCCCGGAGATCAAGGCCAAGGGCCTGGAGGCCCCGAAGCCGCAGCGGCTGCACTACACGGCCCCCTCGGACGAGGTCGGCGGCGGTGTCATCGAGGGCGACTTCGACGACCTCGCGCCGGAGGACGAGGGCGACGGGATGACCCGCGCCGAGCGCCGCAAGGCCGCCAGGTCGGCCAAGGGCCGCCGGCGCAAGGGCTGATCCGACCGCCTGGCACCGCCCAGGACGCCCCGCAGGGCGCCGTTCCCGGACCGGGACGGCGCCCTGTGCCGTCCCGTACCGCCGCGGGCGCGCCAGGGCGTTCACCGGGCCTCCACGGCGGTGCACTGCCACTGCCCGGCCGGGCCGCGCTGCTCCAGCCGGAAGGCCACCACGTGGTGGCGCCGGCCGAAGTCGACCCGCACGCAGGCCTCGACCGCGTCCGGCGAGGGCGAGCGGTCGTGCACCGGGCCGAGCCGGGGGCGGTCGGCGGGGCCGCCGCGGCGCAGCGCGCCGGCCCGGACCAGCGAGGCGAGCTGCCCGTAGCCGTCCAGGCTGGTGTGCCGCGCCAGCTGGCCGGACGGCCGGGCGCCGGTGAGCACCTCGACCAGTCGGTGGGCGAAGCGGGCGGCCAGGGCGCCGGAGTCCGCCGCGGGCCCGCCGGTGCAGGCGGCGCGCGGGTGGCGCGGCCGGCGGCCCGCGGGGTCGCAGCCGCCGGTGCCGGGCGGGCGGCGGTACGGGCGGGCGGTGCGGTGGGCGTGGGGGCGGACGGTCACGGCGGCGGCTCCTCGACTGGGTGGTGCGGGTACGGACGGGATCAGGCTGGGGCCGGTGCGCGCGGGGCGGCAACGGGTTTGCGCGGCGGTCGGGACGGGCTGTGGAATTCACCTATCCGAGGGAACGGGCCGTGACGGCGACGGGCGTGCCGGGCCGCTTCCCGGCGCCCGGTTGACGTGCGGGGACGGGCCGTACGGCTCGAAAGGGGACGCTCCGGCTGGGCGGACCGGGTGGCGGGGAGCGGGCGCCGCGTTGCGCCCCGTAGGCCCGGCGCGCACCATCGGAGCCTGACCGGGAGCGGAGCCCGACCGGGAGCGGACGGCCGGCTCCCACGACGAGGGGCGGCCGGGATGGCGACACGGGTGGCGGCAGGGCCGGCCCCGGCGGCCGCGGGCGGCACCCCGCCCGCCGCGGGCCCGCCCCGGCGCGGCCTGGTGCTGGGCGGCGGCGGGATGCTCGGCGCGGCCTGGACGGTCGGTGCGCTGTGCGCCGTCGAGGAGGCCACCGGGCGGCCACCGGGCGGGGCCGACGTCCTGCTCGGCACCTCGGCGGGCGCGATCCTCGCCGCCATGCTGGCCGGCGGGGTGCGCCCCGAGCAGCTGCGCGACCACCAGCGCGGCCTGGCCGTCACCGAGGGGCCGCTGGCCGGGGTGGCGTTCGCGTACGACACCGCCGTCGGCGGTGCGCTGCCGCCCCGCCCCCGGGCCGGGATCGGCTCGCCCGGCCTGCTGCGGGACGCCGTCCGGCACCCGCGCCGGTACCCGCTGCTGACCATGGTCTCGGCGATCGCGCCGCACGGCCGCGGCTCGCTGGCGCCGGTCGGCGAGCTGGTGCGCGACCTGCTCGGCGACGGCGCGGCGCCCGGCGACGGCGCGGCACCCGGCGAGGGTGCGCCGCCCGCCGGCGGCTGGTCCGGGCCCGACGGCCGGGCCTCGCCGCTGCGGGTGGTGGCCGTGGACTACCGCGGCGGCCGCCGGGTGGTCTTCGGCGACCCGGACGCCCCGGCCGTCCCGGTGCCGGACGCCGTGATGGCCTCCTGCGCGATCCCCGGCTGGTTCGCGCCGGTGCGGCTGGAGGGCTCGGCCTACGTGGACGGCGGCTGCTGGTCCGCCACCAACGCCGACCTGGCGCTCGGCCGCGGGCTGGAGGAGGTGTACGTGCTCGCGCCGATGGCCCTGCGGCTGGACCGGGCGCCGGGCCGGTCCGGCAGGCCCGTCCGGGAGACCCTGGCCGCCCTGCGCGAGTGGCGCGCCCGGGACCGTCCGCGCGGCGTGCTCGCCCAGCTGGTGAGCCGCTACCGGCACGCCGTCACCCGGCAGCTGCTGCGCGAGGCCGCGCTGCTGCGGGCCGAGGGCGTGCGGGTGCGGCTGCTCGCGCCGACCCTGGCGGACCTCGCGGTGATGGGCCCGAACATGATGGACCCGGCCCGCCGCGGCGCCGTCCTGGAGAGCGCCCTGCGCACCAGCCGGGAGGCGCTGCGGGCCTGACGCGCGCCCGGCGCGGCCCCGGCGGTGGGCGCCCGCCCGCCGGCCGGAGGTGACCGGGGGCGGGCCGGCGGCGCTTATTCTTGGGACGCTGGAGAATCTGTGCCGCTGGACGAACCGGAGAGTGCCCCCGATGCGCGTGTACGTGCCCACCACCCTGACCGGCCTGGCGGCGGCGCACGAGGGCGGCGTCCTGGACCAGTCCGCCGCGTACGCGGTGACGCCCGCACTGCGCGAGTGGTACGTCAGCGACGACCTGGAGGAGCTGGAGTACGCGGCGCTGAACCGGGCCGCCCAGTCCTCGCTGCGGCTGCTGGCCGACGACCCGCGGGCCCCCCGCCGCCGGGTCGTGGTGGCGCTGGACGTGGCGGACGCGTCGGTGCGGCCGTTCCCCGGCGACGAGTACCAGGACCAGGCCTCGCTCGGCCGGGTGGTGCTGGCCGGCCCGGTGCGGCTGGCCAAGGCGGCCGCGGTGCACGCCGACGTGGCCGACGACGAGGTGGTCACGGACGTCGCGGCGGCGGTGGCGGCGGTGGCCGCGGCCGACGCCGGGGACCAGGACGCCCAGTTCACCGTGGACGGCGCCGAGGACCACGACCTGCTCTGGTACGCGACCCAGGAGATCTCCGCCCTGCTCGGGTGAGCTCCGTCCTACCGGCGTGTCGCCCGGCCGGGTTACCGTGTCGCCCCGTGCGCACTCACATCGTTTGGGACTGGAACGGCACGCTCTTCCACGACATGGAGGCGGTGCTCGGAGCGAGCAACGCCGCGTTCGCGACCGTCGGCATCGGGCCGATGACGCTCCAGGAGTACCGCGAGCAGTACGAGATCCCGATCCCCCGTTTCTACCAGCGCCTGCTCGGCCGGATGCCCTCCGCGGCGGAGTGGCTGCGGCTCGACGACGTGTTCCACGACCGCTACCGGGAGCTCAGCTCCGCCTGCGGGCTGACCGAGGGCGTGCGCGAGCTGCTGGACGGCTGGCGGCAGGCCGGGAACAGCCAGTCGCTGCTGTCGATGTACGCGCACGAGCGGCTGGTGCCGCTGGTCGACGCCTTCGGCCTGACCGGCGGCTTCCTGCGGGTGGACGGCCGCAGCGGCCCGTCCGGCGGGCAGAAGGCGGAGCACCTGGCCCGGCACCTGGCCGCGCTCGGCGAGCGGGTCGACCCGGCCCGGACGGTGCTGATCGGCGACGCCGCGGACGACGCCCTGGCGGCGCTGGCCGCGGGCGCCCACGCGGTGCTCTACACCGGCGGCTCGCACACCCGGGAGAAGCTGGAGCCGGTCGGCGTCCCGGTGGTGGACAGCCTGGCCGAGGCGGTCGAGCTGGCCGGGCGGCTGGCCGGCTGAGCCGGGGGCGGCAACCCCGGGCGCGCAGCCGGGGGCGGCCGGCGGCGGCCGGACGTGGCGGGCGCCACGTCCGCCGTCCGCGTGTCTGAGCGGGCGGATCGCGCTCCGGCTGGTCAGGCTGGTGTCACAGCCGACCACCCGCCAGGACGGAGCCCGCCATGCCCATCGACGCAGTCACCGAGGTGCCCGTCCCGGTCAACGAGCCGGTGCGGTCGTACGCGCCCGGCAGCCCGGAGCGGGGCCGGCTGGTGCGGCGGCTGGACGAGCTGGCGGCCGAGCAGGTCCCGCTGCCGATGACCATCGGCGGCGAGCAGCGCTTCGGCGGCGGCGAGCGGATCGAGGTCGTCCAGCCGCACCACCACGCCGCCAAGCTGGGCGTGCTCGGCAACGCCACCCGGGAGGACGCCCGGGCGGCGGTGGACGCGGCGCTGGCCGCCGGGCGGCAGTGGCGCTCGCTCTCCTTCGACGACCGCGCCGCGGTGTTCCTGCGCGCCGCCGACCTGCTGGCCGGCCCCTGGCGGGAGACGCTGAACGCGGCCACCATGCTGGGCCAGTCCAAGACCGTGCAGCAGGCCGAGATCGACGCGGCCTGCGAGCTGGTCGACTTCTGGCGGTTCAACGTCCACTTCGCCCGGCGGATCCTGGCCGACCAGCCGGTCTCCTCGCCCGGCGTCTGGAACCGCACCGACCACCGCCCGCTGGAAGGTTTCGTCTACGCGATCACCCCGTTCAACTTCACCGCGATCGCCGGCAACCTGCCCACCGCCCCCGCGCTGATGGGCAACACCGTGGTCTGGAAGCCCGCGCCGGCCCAGACGCTGGCCGCGTACCACCTGATGCGGCTGCTGGAGGCGGCCGGCCTGCCGCCCGGGGTGGTCAACCTGGTGACCGGCGACGGCCTTCAGGTCTCCCCGGTCGTGCTCGCCGACCCGGCGCTGGCCGGGCTGCACTTCACCGGCTCCACCGCCACCTTCCAGCACCTGTGGCAGAGCGTCGGCGCCAACATCGGCGGCTACCGCACGTACCCGAGGATCGTCGGCGAGACCGGCGGCAAGGACTTCCTGCTGGCCCACCGCTCGGCCGACCCGGAGATCCTGCGGACGGCGCTGATCCGCGGCGCCTTCGAGTACCAGGGCCAGAAGTGCTCGGCGCTCTCCCGCGCCTACCTGCCGCGCAGCCTGTGGCAGCGGATCAAGGACGACTTCCTGGCCGAGGTGGACGCGCTCCCGGTCGGCGACGTGACCGACCTGTCCAACTTCATGGGCGCCCTGATCGACCGGCGCGCCTTCGAGCGCAACCGGGACGCCATCGACCGGGCGAAGGCCGATCCGACGATCGAACTGGCGGCCGGCGGGCAGTACGACGACGCCATCGGCTGGTTCGTCCGGCCGACGGTGCTGGTCTCCTCCGACCACCGGGGCGAGATCTTCCGGACGGAGTACTTCGGCCCGATCCTGGCCGTCCACGTCTACGAGGACTCCCGCTGGGAGGACGTGCTGCGCCGGGTCGACGCCGGCGCCCCGTACGGCCTGACCGGCTCGGTGATCGCGCAGGATCGTTACGCCATCGCGCAGGCCGTCGAGGAGCTGCGCTTCGCCGCCGGGAACTTCTACATCAACGACAAGCCGACCGGCGCCGTGGTCGGCCAGCAGCCCTTCGGCGGCGGCCGGGCCTCCGGCACCAACGACAAGGCGGGGGCCGCGCAGAACCTGCTGCGCTGGACCTCGGCCCGGTCGATCAAGGAGACCTTCGTCCCGCCGGTCCGGCACGGCCACCCGCACATGGGCTGAGAGTGAACACCGGGCTCCGGATTGGACAAGCTGTCCAGGACGGACCCGAGTTCCTGCGGGTTTGCTCCTACCTGTCCCTGTCCACCTTCGATTGATCCGGTTAGGCTGGCTGGCGTCGTCGGGTGGCTTGCAGGGCGAACGTGTCGTCCTACCCGCTGGGAGGACGTTTCATGCGCGCCATGAGCCCCTTTCAGTCGGATGGTGCGGCAGGATTGCGGTGACCCGTCGGTGTACATCCACACACCACCGAGTCACGCAACGGCGCGCGACAGGAGCCAAGAAGTCATGCAGACCAAGCTGGACGCAGCCAAGGCCGAACTGCTCAAGAAGGCAGTCGTAGCCGCTGAGAACAGCCAGGTGGGGGGAGCGGCGCCGGGGGAGGGTCTGAGCAACGGCGCTCTGACCGCGTACCTGCACCACTACTACCTCCACACCGCGCCCGAGGACCTCGTCGACCTCGACCCGGTCGACGTGTACGGCGCGGCCGCCTCCCACTACCGCCTCGGGCTCAAGCGCCCGCAGGGCACCGCCGAGGTGCGGGTCCACACCCCCTCGGTCGAGGAGAACGGCTGGTCCTGCGGCCACACCGTGGTCGAGGTCGTCACCGACGACATGCCCTTCCTGGTCGACTCGGTCACCAACGAGCTGTCCCGCCAGGACCGCGCGATCCACATCGTGATCCACCCCCAGCTGGCCGTCCGCCGTGACATCACCGGCAAGCTGCTGGAGATCCTGGACGTCGACGCCTGCTCGCGCAGCCAGGCCGCCGGCACCGAGTGGCCCGCCGACGCGACCGTCGAGTCGTGGATGCACATCGAGATCGACCGCGAGACCGACCGCGAGGACCTGCGCGCCATCGAGGCCGACCTGCGCCGCGTGCTCGGCGACGTCCGCGAGGTCGTCGAGGACTGGGGCAAGATGCGCGAGAGCGCGCTGCGCCTGGCCGACGAGCTGGCCGAGCAGCCCCCGGCCGGCCTGCCCGAGCAGGAGGTCGGCGAGGCCTGGGAGCTGATGCGCTGGCTCGCCGACGACCACTTCACCTTCCTCGGCTACCGCGAGTACGACCTGGTCGAGCACGAGGGCGAGGAGGTCCTCAAGGCCGTCGCCGGGACCGGCCTCGGCATCCTGCGCTCCGACCCGCACGGCCACGACGACGCCCACCACGCGGTCAGCGAGGCCTTCGGCCGGCTCTCCGCGCCGGTCCGCGCCAAGGCCCACGAGAAGAAGCTGCTCGTCCTGACCAAGGCCAACAGCCGCTCCACCGTGCACCGCCCGGCCTACCTCGACTACGTCGGCGTGAAGAAGTTCGACGCCGCCGGCGAGCCGATCGGCGAGCGCCGCTTCCTCGGCCTGTTCTCCTCCGCCGCCTACACCGAGTCGGTCACCCGCATCCCGGTCGTGCGCCGCAAGGTCCAGGAGGTCCTGGAGGAGTCCGGCTTCTCCAGCGAGAGCCACGACGGCCGCGACCTGCTCCAGATCATGGAGACCTTCCCGCGGGACGAGATCTTCCAGACCCCGGCGTCCGAGCTGCTCTCCATCGCGACGAGCGTGCTCTACCTCCAGGAGCGCCGCAAGCTGCGGCTCTTCCTGCGCCAGGACGAGTACGGGCGCTACTTCTCGGCCTTCATCTACCTGCCGCGCGACCGCTACACCACGCGCATCCGGCTGCTGATCACCGACATCCTCAAGGAGGAGCTGAACGGCGCCACCATCGACTACACGGTGTACGCCACCGAGTCGGTGCTGACCCGCCTGCACTTCGTGGTCCGGGTCGCCCCGGGCACCGAGCTGCCGCAGCTCACCGAGACGGACATCGAGCGGATCGAGAACCGCCTGGCCGAGGCCGCCCGGTTCTGGATGGACGGCTTCCACGACCAGCTGCACCTGGAGCTGGGCGAGGAGAAGGCCGCCGAGATCGGCCACAAGTACGCCAACGCCTTCCCCGACGGCTACCGCGCCGACTTCCCGCCGCGCACCGCCGTCGCCGACATCAAGCAGATCGAGTCGTTGCACGGCGAGGGCGACTTCCGCCTGAACCTCTACCAGCCGGTCGGCGCCGGCGACGACGAGCGCCGCTTCAAGATCTACCGGGTCGGCGGCCCGATCTCGCTCACCGAGGTCCTGCCGGTGCTCCAGCGCCTGGGCGTCGAGGTGCTGGACGAGCACCCCTACGCGCTGCGCCGCTCCGACGGCACCACCGCGTGGGTCTACGACTTCGGCCTGAGGCTGCGCGAGGCCACCGAGCTCACCGACGAGGCCCGCGAGCGCTTCCAGGAGACCTTCGCCGCCACCTGGACCGGCAAGGCCGAGAACGACGGCTTCAACGAGCTGGTGCTGACCGCCGGGCTGACCTGGCGCCAGGCGATGATGCTGCGCGCGTACGCCAAGTACCTGCGCCAGGCGGGCTCCACGTTCTCCCAGGACTACATGGAGGACGCGCTCCGCAACAACACCCACACCACCCGCCTGCTGGTCAACCTGTTCGAGGCCCGGCTCAGCCCGAGCCACCGCTCGGGCGCCCTGGAGCTGACCGAGGGCATCCTGGAGGAGCTGTCCGGCGCCCTCGACGAGGTCGTCTCGCTGGACGAGGACCGCATCCTGCGCTCCTTCCTGAACCTCATCAGGGCCACCCTGCGGACGAACTTCTTCCAGCGCGCCGCCTCCGGCGACTGGCACTCCTACGTGTCGATGAAGTTCGACCCGAAGGCCATCCCGGACCTGCCGGCCCCGCGCCCGGCGTTCGAGATCTGGGTGTACTCGCCGCAGGTCGAGGGCGTCCACCTGCGCTTCGGCAAGGTCGCCCGCGGCGGTCTGCGCTGGTCCGACCGGCGCGAGGACTTCCGCACCGAGATCCTGGGCCTGGTCAAGGCGCAGATGGTCAAGAACACCGTCATCGTCCCGGTCGGCGCCAAGGGCGGCTTCGTCGCCAAGCAGCTGCCGGACCCGTCGGTCGACCGCGACGCCTGGCTGGCCGAGGGCGTCACCTCGTACAAGACCTTCATCTCGGCGCTGCTCGACATCACCGACAACCTGGTCGGCGGCGAGGTCGTGCACCCGGCCGACGTCGTCCGCCACGACGAGGACGACACCTACCTGGTCGTCGCCGCCGACAAGGGCACCGCGACCTTCTCGGACATCGCCAACGGCGTCGCCGAGTCCTACGGCTTCTGGCTGGGCGACGCGTTCGCCTCCGGCGGCTCGGCCGGCTACGACCACAAGGGCATGGGCATCACCGCCCGCGGCGCCTGGGAGTCGGTCAAGCGCAACTTCCGCGAGCTGGGCCACGACACCCAGACCGAGGACTTCACCGTCGTCGGCATCGGCGACATGTCCGGCGACGTCTTCGGCAACGGCATGCTGCTCAGCGAGCACATCCGGCTGGTCGCCGCCTTCGACCACCGCCACATCTTCCTCGACCCGAACCCGGACGCGGCCGTCTCGTACGCCGAGCGCCGCCGCCTGTTCGAGCTGCCGCGCAGCTCCTGGGACGACTACGACAAGTCGCTGATCTCGGCCGGCGGCGGGGTCTTCCCGCGCAGCGCCAAGGCGATCCAGCTGACCCCGCAGGTCCGGGCGGCCCTGGGCGTCGAGGCGACCAAGCTGACCCCGGCCGAGCTGATGCGGGCCGTGCTCCAGGCCCCGGTCGACCTGTTCTGGAACGGCGGCATCGGCACCTACGTCAAGGCCTCCACCGAGACCAACGCCGAGGTCGGCGACAAGTCGAACGACGCGATCCGCGTCAACGGCGAGCAGGTCCGGGCCCGGGTCATCGGCGAGGGCGGCAACCTCGGCTGCACCCAGCTCGGCCGCATCGAGTACGCGGCCAGCGGCGGCCCGGAGGGCACCGGTGGCTGGATCGACACCGACGCGATCGACAACTCGGCCGGCGTGGACACCTCGGACCACGAGGTCAACATCAAGATCCTGCTCAACCAGGTCGTCGCCGAGGGCGACATGACGGTCAAGCAGCGCAACGCCCTGCTGGCCGAGATGACCGACGAGGTCGGCCGCCTGGTGCTGCGCAACAACTACGCGCAGAACGTGGTGCTGGCCAACGCCGTCGCCCAGGCGCACAGCATGGTCAACGTGCACGGCCGGATGATCAGCCGCTTCGAGTCGGCCGGCCAGCTGGACCGCGCGCTGGAGTTCCTGCCCACCGAGCGCCAGATCCGGGAGCGCCAGCAGAGCGGGCGCGGCCTCTCGCAGCCCGAGATGTCCGTCCTGCTCGCCTACACCAAGATCATCCTCGCCGAGGAGCTGCTCGCCACCGAGCTGCCGGACGACCCGTTCTTCCGCGCCTCGCTGCACGAGTACTTCCCGAGCGCGCTGCGGGCGAGGTTCGCCGACGCGATCGACAACCACGCGCTGCGCCGCGAGATCATCACCACGCTGATCGTCAACGACACGATCAACCGCGGTGGCTGCACGTTCGCCTTCCGCCTGAAGGAGGAGACCGGCGCGACCTACGAGGAGATCGCCCGGACGCACACCGCCGCACGGGCCGTCTTCGACCTGGAGCCGATCTGGGCCGAGATCGAGGACCTGGACAACAAGGTCCCGGCCCGGGTGCAGACCAAGATGCGCCTGCACTCGCGGCGCCTCGTCGAGCGCGCCACCCGGTGGATGCTCAACAACCGCCGCCAGCCGCTCGACATCGCCGGCACCATCGAGTTCTTCCACGACCGGGTCAACCAGGTCTGGGCCTCGCTGCCCAAGCCGCTGCGCGGCGAGGACCTGGCCTGGTTCGAGTCGGTGCACGACGAGCTCGTCGGGGCCGGGGTGCCGGACGAGCTGGCCACCCGGATCGCCGGCCTCTCCTCGGTCTTCCCGACCCTGGACATCGCCGAGGTCGCGGACCGCTCCGGCACGGACGTCGCCGAGGTCGCCGACCTCTACTACGACCTGGGCGACCGGCTCCAGATCTCGCACCTGCTCGACCGCATCATCGAGCTGCCCCGTACCGACCGCTGGTCGTCGATGGCCCGGGCCGCGATCCGCGAGGACCTCTTCGCGGCGCACGCGGCGCTGACCGCCGACATCCTGGCCTGCGGCCCCGAGGGCGCCACCCCGGAGGAGCGGTACAACGCCTGGGCCCAGCTCAACGCGACCCTGCTGAACCGCGCCCGCACCACCCTCGACGACATAAGGGGTTCGGACAAGTACGAGCTGTCCAGCCTCTCGGTCGCGATGCGCGTCATCCGCACCCTGCTGCGCACCGGTTCGATGCGCTGACGGACGGCTGAACCGGAGGGGCCCGCGTCCACGGACGCGGGCCCCTCCGCCGTTCCCCGCTCCGCGAGCCCGGCTGTGGGTCGTGGGCGCACCTTCGCTACGGTGGTCCCCGCAGAACGATCAGGTGGGGGTTGTACGACATGGGGAAGAACCGGGCCTCGGTCCGCGCGCTGGGCGCGGGCGTCTCGGTGGCACTGCTGGTCGCCGGTGCGGCGGCCTGCTCGTCCGGCGGCGAGAAGGCCCCGGCGAAGGCCCCGGCCGCCGCCGGCACGCCCTCGGCGACGGCCGCGCCGGAGGCGCCGGAAGCCTTCGCGGCGGCCGGCTACCGCGGTCTGACGCCGGGCATGGCGAAGGACGCCGGCCTGGCCACCGGCGCGCTGGAGGCCGCACCGGTCTCGCTGCTCGGCGGCTGCACGGACTACGTCTACAAGGGCGGCCCGGCGCCGGACCAGGCCCGGATGGCCGCCGAGGCCGCCACCGAGGCCCGCTACCGGGAGCTCAGCGCCCAGGCGGACGCGGCGAGCGGCAAGGCCCCCGCCCCGGGCGGCACCCTGGCGCCGGGCGCCTCCGCGAAGGACGCGGCCGCGGCCGCCGCCGCCTCGGCCGCCTCGGCCCAGGACTCGGCCGCCGCCGCCAAGCTGGTCGCGGACTCGACGATGGCCCTGGTCGACCTGAAGGTCGCCCGGGAGACCATGGAGAAGGCGTACCTGGCCACCGGCCGGGTCTCCTTCTCCGACGCGGGCCTGCGCGAGCTGGTCGCTCCGGCACAGGCGCGGACCGCCGAGGGCGTCGGCGCCGGCTCCACCGTGGATGCCCTGCGGCAGGCCTACGGGGCCAAGGGCCTCCAGCAGGACCCGTCCGGCCGGTACGTGCTCCCGGTGGAGGGCCGGCCGGGCTGGCAGTACGAGTTCACCGTGGACGGCGACAGGGTCGCCGGGATGGCGGTGGTGAACCGCTCCGTCAGGTGCTCCTGACCGAGCGCCCGCCGAGGGCCCCGGCGGATCGCCCGGGGCCCTCGGCCGTTCGCCCCGTCCGCCGGCCCCCGGCCGTTCGCCCGTTCGTCGGCCCCCGGCCGTTCAGCCGGCTGCCGGGGGCCGACGGCGGTTCGCCCGGCCGCGCATTCCGCAGCGTGACGACGGAATCACGCTGCGCGCGGACCGGCGTGTGGTGGGGATGTGTCCCTGCGGTTAACGCGGCGTCACGAACTCCGCCATTTCTTGTCAGAGTTCCCAGCAAGTCGTGGAATTTCGCCCCAACTGCCCTTTTTGCTATCTGTTCTGACATGGCATGAGGTGCAGTAGGCTGACTCCGCGATAGGCGTCGCCGCAGGTCTCACGCCGGAACGCGCTTCGATGTGATGTGACATCGGGCGCCTTTCGGAGAGGTTCAGGCCGCCAGTCCCATTCGCGCTTCGGGGCCCGGACCGGCTCCACGCGATGCCACCTGAAGAGAGTTTCATGACGTCATTTGTGCAGGAACCCTTTTTCTGGGTCTTCATCGTGGTGATGCTCGTGGCCGTCGGTGCGGCCCTCCAGGCCCGCAGGACGAACCTCGCCCTGCGGCGCCGCAACGCCTCCCTGGAGGAGGCGAGCGCCCTGGCCCAGCGGCAGCGCGACGAGCTCGCCGCGCTGCACGACCGCCAGCAGGGCCAGCACGCCGCCGAGCTGGCGGCCGTCCGCCGGGACGCCGAGGAGGACACCAAGGCCGTCCTCAAGGCGGCGATGCGGACGCTGCAGGGCCTGGCCGACGAGCAGCAGGTCGTCATCGACAAGGTGCAGCGGAAGTACGGCGACAGCCCGCAGATCCTCGCCGACCTGATGACGATCGACCACACGAACAGCCAGTTCGGCCGCCGGGCCCAGGGCATCGCGGTGCTCTGCGGCGGCTGGCTGGGCCGCCGGGAGAGCGTCGCCTCCGTCTTCGACGTGGTCCGCAGCGCCCAGGGCCGGATCCGGCACTTCGACCGGGTGCGGATCCACTCCAGGGTCAGCGTCTCGCTCGCCAGCAAGGTCGTCGAGCCGGTCGCCGTCGTGCTGTCCGAGCTGCTCGCCAACGCGACCAACTACTCCGCCCCGGACACCCCGGTGGAGGTCAGCGTCCAGGCCGTGCCCACCGGCGTCTGCCTGATCATCGACGACGCCGGCCTCGGCATGGGCCAGGAGGAGAAGGACCGCGCGTCGGCGCTCCTCAACCCGGGCGCCCCGATCAGCCTCACGGACCTGGGCAACCCCCCGAAGTTCGGCTTCGCCGTCTCCGGCATGCTGGCCGCCCGCTACGGCTTCCGGGTCTCCGTCGACTCGGTCTCCCCGTACGGCGGTGTGCGGGCCGTGGTGCTGCTGCCGGCCGAGCTGCTCAGCAGCGAGGTCGCCGCCCCGCCCGTCGCCGAGCACCCCGACTACCAGGACTTCCAGGCCGCGCTGGCGGAGCAGCCCGCGCAGGCCTGGGCGCCGGGCAACGGGCAGCGGCTGGTGTCGCTGTCCGAGCCGGCCGCGCCCCTGGCGCCGGTGCCGGCGCCGTACGCGGCGGCCGGGCCGGAGACGACCGCGGACGGGCTGCTGCCCCGGCGCCGCCGCCAGCGGCCGGTGTCGGTCGTGCCCGCCCCGCAGGACCAGGGCCGGGTCGAGGAGCCGGTGCGCGACACCGGCCAGCACACGCCGTCCCGCCTCGGCGCGTTCCAGCGCGGCACGCTGTCCGGGCGCAACACCATGACCACGGAAGGAACCGAGATCCAGTGAGCCGCGATCTTTCCTGGGTGCTCAACGACGTACTCCAGGTACCGGGCGCCCGGCACGCTATCCTCGTCTCCGCCGACGGCCTCCTGCTCGAACGGTCCAGCGAGATCGGCCGCGACGAGGCGGAGACCAACGCCGCCGCGATGAGCTCGATGCAGTCGCTGAGCCGCGCGGTCGCCCCGTTCGTCGGCGGGGGCGGCGGCGCCTGGCGCCAGACCCTCCTGGAGTACGACCACGGCTGGATCTTCCTGATCGCGGCCGGCAGCGGCGCGTACCTGGCCGCCTCCACCGCCCCCGACGTCGACATGGAGGCGATGTCCTTCCGGATGCAGCAGCAGGTGGGCGCGCTCGGACGGGCGTTGTCGGCGGCGCCGCGGCAGAGCACGCTCAGCGGCTCATGACGGGCGGCGGCGAGGAACAGCGGGTCTCCGGCGGCTTCATCCGCTCCTACGTCATCACCGGCGGGCGGGCGTTACCGAGTGCGGACGACCTGTCTCTGATCACCCTGGTCACCGTCGCGCCCGAGCAGCACCTCCCCGCCCTGCCGAGCCCGGAGACCAGGGCGATCTGGGAGCTGTGCTCCGGCGGCTACCTCTCGGTGGCCGAGGTCGCGGCCCGGCTGGAGCTCCCGGTGGGGGTCGTGAGGCTGCTGCTGACGGACCTGATCCGGGAGGGCCGGCTGCTGCGGCGCTCGGCCCCGCCCCCGGCGCAGGCTCCGGACCCGAGACTCCTAGAGAAGGTACTGCATGGACTTCAACGCCGGTTCGCCTGAGGACATCTACGTCCCGGGCGCGGTGACGACCGCTGTCAAGATCCTGGTCGTGGGGCACTTCGCGGTCGGCAAGACGACGCTCATCGGGGCCCTCTCGGAGATCGCCCCGCTGAGCACCGAGGAGAGCATGACGCAGGCGTCCGTCCGCGTCGACGACCTCCGCGGCGTGCCGGACAAGAAGACCACGACCGTCGCCCTGGACTTCGGCCGGCTGACCCTCGGCGACGACCTGGTGCTGTACCTCTTCGGCACGCCCGGGCAGCAGCGGTTCATGCAGCTCTGGGAGGACATGGCGAGGGGGGCGCTGGGGGCGCTGCTGCTGGCCGACCCGACGCGCCTCGCGGACACCTTCCCCGTCATCGACCTGGTCGAGCAGTACGGCCTGGAGTACGCGGTCGCGGTCAACAGCTTCGACCGGCAGAGCGAGTACACCGAGGACCAGCTGCGCGAGGCACTCGACCTGCTGCCGCACACGCCGGTGGTGTTCTGCGACGCCCGGGACCAGCGCTCCTCGGCCAACGCCCTGATGACGCTCGTCCGGCACCTGCTCGCCCGCGCCTCCTGACCTCCCCCACGCCTCCCTCCCCTCACGCCCCCCCGGGCCCCCGCCCGGGGGCCACCTCCAAGGAACGACCCATGGAATCTCCGCAGCGCCCGGTCCCGCAGTCGGCTCCGCCGGGCTGCCCCATGCACGTCGGCGTGAGCACTCCGCTCTACGGCGAGATGTTCTCGGCCGACCCCGACGCGGTCTACGACAAGCTGCGCGCCCACGGCCCCGCCGCCCCCGTGGAGCTGGCACCGGGGGTGGACGCCACCCTGGTCACCTCGCACGAGGCGGCGCTGCGGGTGCTGCAGAACCCGGGGATGTTCGCCCGGGACTCGCGGCGCTGGGCGGCCCTGAACGAGGGCCGGGTGCCGATGGACAGCCCCGTCCTGCCGATGATGTTCTACCGGCCGAACTGCCTCTTCACGGACGGCGCCGAGCACCTGCGGCTGCGCAAGGCCGTCACCGAGAGCCTGGACCGGCTCAACGACAGCCGGCTCAACCGGCACGTCGAGCGGATCGCCGGCTACCTGATCGACCAGTTCAGCCAGCTGGGCCGGGCCGACCTGCTCAACGACTACGCCAAGCTGCTGCCGCTGCTGCTGTTCAACCAGCTCTTCGGCTGCCCGGCCGACATCGGCGACCGGCTGACCCGCAGCATGTCCGCGCTGTTCGACGGCCTCGACGTGATCCAGGCCAACGAGGAGCTCACCTCCTGCCTGATGGACCTGGTCGCGCTCAAGCGCCGCCAGCCCGGCGATGACATCACCTCCTGGCTCATCCAGCACCCGGCCGGCCTGCGGGACGAGGAGCTCAAGGACCAGCTGGTCATGCTGATGGGCGCCGGCGTCGAGCCCGAGCGCAACCTCATCGGCAACGCGCTGCTCCTGCTGCTCTCCGGCGAGGGCGGCCCGGGCCTGCGCATCGAGGACGCCCTCGACGACGTGCTGTGGAACAACCCGCCGATCGCCAACTACGCGACGCACTATCCGATGCAGGACCTCAACCTGGGCGGCGTCCCGATGGACGCCGGCAGCCCGGTGGTGATCAGCTTCGCCGCCGCGAACAGCGACCCCGCGCTGACCGACGCCCGGCTGACCCTCAGCAAGGGCGCCCACCTGGCCTGGGGCGCCGGCCCGCACGCCTGCCCGGCCAAGTCCCCGGCCCAGCTGATCGCCCTGAGCGCGATCGAGTGCCTGCTCAACGCGCTCCCGGATGTCACGCTGGCGGTGCCCGCTCAGAGCGTGGAGTGGCGGCCGGGCCCGTTCCAGCGCGGCCTGGTCTCGCTGCCGGTGCGGTTCAGCCCGGTGGCCGCCCGCACCGCCGGGCCGGCCGTGGGCGCGGAGCCCGCCCCCGCTGCCGCACCGGCGGGCGCCGAGCAGGCGCAGCCGTACCCGCAGGCCGCGCCGGCGCCGGCCCGGGCTCCGCAGAAGAAGGGGTGGTGGAGCTCCTTCCTGGACGTGTTCCGGGTCTGAGGCGTCCACGGGCTCCGTCGGGCCGCGGGGGCCGTTCTGTCGGACTGCCGGAAGCCGTTCCGTCACCGCGACATGAACGGCGCGCTACGGCGGTTCAGTACGTGACGGGGGCAACACGGATCGACGCTTGAGCGCGCTGTTGCTGGGTAGTACGCCGCCGTACTGCCCGCCCGCGTGTTGAAGGAGCCCGTGTGACCGCCATGTTGGAAGCCCGCCCCGCGCAGTGGGAGCGGCTGGAGGGAAGGGTCGACCGCCGTGCCGCCGTCCCGCTGCTGCGCAGGCTGCGGTCGGCGGAGGGGCTCGCCGACCCGAGCCCGGTCTACGACGAGCTGCGGGCCCTGGGCGACCTCGTCCCGGCGCCCTGGGGCGGGTACCTGGTCACCGGCTACGAGGCGTGCGACCAGGTCCTGCGCGGCAGGACCTGGCTCGTCCCCGACTTCGCCTGGCAGGCGCGGCAGAGCGGGACGGAGCGCTGGGAGGCCGTCGCCACCCGGGAGATGAGCCGGACGCTCTCCCGGCTCAACGCCCCCGAGCACACCCGGCAGCGGCGCAGCCTCGGCAGCCTCTTCGACCGCAACACCCTGCGGGACATGGCACCGGAGATCGAGGCCGACGTCGCCCGCCTGCTCGACCGCCTGGCCGAGCGAATACGGACGGACGGCGAGGCGGACTTCGCCTCCGTGGTCAGCGAGCAGCTGCCGATCGGCACCGTCGGCCGCTGGCTGGGCATCTCCCCGGCCGACTACCCGCACATCCTGACGATGACCCACAACCAGGTGCACGCCCAGGAACTGCTGCCCACCAAGAGCCAGCTGGCCGTCTCCGAGCAGGCCACCATGGAGCTGCGCGAGTACTTCACCCGCCTCGTCCGGGAGCGCCGCGCGAACGACGGCGACGACGTGGTCGCCGGCTGGATCCGCACCTGGGACGGCCTGGAGTCCTCCCGCGAGGCCACCGACCGGATGGTCTACCAGCTCACCATGTTCGTCACCATCGCCTCGCTGGAGACCACGGCGACGCTGCTCTCCTCGCTGGTGTGGCAGCTGCTCCGGTCGCCGGAGCGGTGGGAGTGGCTGCGGGAGCACCCGGAGCACATCGACGGGGTGATCGACGAGGCGCTGCGCTACGACCCGCCGATCCGCGTCAACAGCCGCGTCGCGGGCGAGGACACCGAGCTGGCCGGGGTGTTCCTCCCCAAGGACACCATGGTCCACGTGATGTACGGCGCGGCCAACCGCGATCCGCGCCGCAACCCGGACCCGCACGCCTTCGACCCGCTGCGCCGGGGCGCCCACCTGACCTTCGGCGGGGGCGCCCACTACTGCCTCGGCGCGGGCCTGGCCCGGCTGGAGGCGCGGGCCCTGTTGAACGGGCTGCTGGAGCGCTTCCCGACGCTGCGGGCGGTGAGCCCGCCGGAGCACGCACCCCGGATGGTGTTCCACCGGGTGACGTCCCTGAGAGTGGCCGCATGAACCTCCCTCCGCAGGCCCACCCGTACCATCCGTACCCCGTGCAGCCGTCGCCGTCGCCGTACGCCCCGTACCCTCCGGCGCCGGGCGGCTGGTACCCCCCGCCCGTCCCGCAGGCCGAGCCGCTGCCCGGGCCCGCCCCGCTGCCCGCCTCCGCCCCGGTGCCCGCCCCCGCCCCGGTGCCCGCTTGCGCCCCTGCGCCCCAGCCCGCCCGTACGGTCCGTGCCGAGCTCCGGGGCGCGGTGCTCCACGTCGAACTGGACAGCCCGGAGACCGGGAACGCCGTCACCCTGGCGATGCTGGACGAACTCCTCGCCGTCCTGGCCGTCCCCGACCCGGCGGTGCGGGTGATCGTGCTGTCCGCGGCCGGCCGCGACTTCTGCCTCGGCGGCGACCGCGACGAACTCTTCTCGGGCCTGGACGAGGACCCGACCGGCGGCCGAATACGGGCCTACGGGGACAAGGCCCGCCGGGTCTGCGACGCCCTCACCAACAGCCCCGCCGTGACCGTCGCCCGCGTCCAGGGCCGGGCGACGGGAGCCGGCTTCGCCCTGGCGCTCGCCTGCGACCTGCGGGTCGGCGCCGAGAACGCCGTCTTCCGGTTGCCCGAGCTGGCCCTGGGCCTGCCCGTGGCCTGGGGCGGCCTGCTGCCCCGGCTGCTGCACGAGGTCGGCGCGGCGCGGGTCCGCGAGATCATCCTCACCGGCCGCCCGGTCGGCGCGGTGGAGGCGCGGGAGCTCGCCGTCCTCCAACGGGTCGTCGCGGAGGAGGAGTTGGACGCGGCGGTGGCCGAGTGGGCCCGCCCGATCACCCGCCGCCCCGAGGCCGCCCTGCGGGTCACCAAGACGCTGCTCGCCTCGCACGCGTCCGCCACGCGGCTGGCCGACGCCTCGGTGCTGGACTCCGAGCTGATGGCCTCCGTCCTCGCCGCCGCCCACTACACCCGCGGCCTGGCCGACCGGGGCCCGGCTTCCTGACCCGTGACTGCGGAGGGGCCCGCGTCCTCGCGGGCGGGCCCCTTCCCTCGACGGCCGAGTCCCAGGGGATCTCCGTCCGCGCCGACCACGCCTTCCTCGTCGCCGTCGCGGTCGCCGTCGCCGTCGCCGTCGTCGTCGCCGGCGTCGCACCCGCCCCGGACGGCCTCAGGCCGGCCGGGGCAGTCCGCGCAGGGCGGCCCGGGCGCGGGCGACGCCGCCGGGGGTGGCGGGTGCGCCGGTGCCGACGGCGACGGTTCTGCTGCCGAGGCCCGCGCAGGCGCGGCAGATGCCGGGCCGGGGGACCGGGTCGTGGCAGCGGCCGCACTCGGCGTACGAGGCGGGCGGCGCTTCGGGCTGTTCCGGGGGCAGCTTGCGTTGCAGGCGGTCGCGGAGGACCGCTGCCGGGCAGTGCATCGGCTGTGGCAGGCCGGGGAGCAGGGCGTGGGCCAACTCGGCTTCGCTGCTGCCCCGTTCCAGCCACCGGGTGACGAGGGGAGCCAGCGCCTGCGCCTCGGCCTCGCCGAGGCGCAGGCGCGGTTCGGGCCGGATCACCCGGTAGAGCAAGGCCACGGCGGCCCGCGTCCGTTCATCCGGGAGGGTGGGTTCTTTCTCCGGGTTCTTTACGGGAGGGGTGACAGGGCGGCCGGTCCCTCCCTCGCCGGAGTCCGGGGGCTCGGCAGCCGGTCGGGGCTGCGGGGTGTCGAAGACGTGGGCCTCGGAACGGATGGTCCCGTCGGGCATCCGGACCCTGTCGACCCGGTAGTACCCGGCGCCGGCCAGCTCCTTGAGCGCCCGCCGCACGGCGCCCCGCCCCTGTGGACTGCTGTCCGCCATCTGCCGCCCGTCCTCCCGCCAGCCGTCCGGCCGGGAGAGCAGGTCGGCGAGCAGGCCGCGGGCGGTGTAGCTGAGGCGGCGGTCCTGCAACAGGCCGTTCGGGAGGACGGTGAACGCGCGCGTGTGCGCGCTACGATGAATCCGCATCTGGAGTTCTGGCTCCTGGTGCCCGACCCCGGGGTGTTCCCGCACCGCCGGGGTCTCCTTTGCTCGGTTGACGATGCGGAAAGTAGCACACCGGATACACAGAGTGCGAACCGTTCACGCCCGCCCTCCAGCCCCCGCGATCCGGTACGCCCCCACCCCCTGCGCAGGAAGTCGGCCCCGCCGACTTCCTGCGCACCCCGGTCTGCCCGGTGGCCCCGACCACCACTGGCAATGGGGTGCGGAGTGGAGCGCGGTCCTCAGGGGTGGGCGCGTTCGATCGCTTCGAAGATGTCCGCATCGGTCTCCCGCTGCCACGCCGGGAGATCGTCCCAGTCGGCGACGTAGCCCGGCTTCGGATTCTCGATGTGCTTGTGGATCTGGGCGATCCAGCACGTCGCGACGAACCGGCCCTTCTGCTCCCGTGTGAGCTTGGACGTGTTGCCCGCGCTCACGATGACGAAGTCACGGATCTGGCCGAAGACGGCGGCGGCGCAGTCCCGCTCCCACTCGGGGGTCTCGTCCCACGCGGCGACATAGCCTGCTTTCGGCTCGCCCGGGTAGTGCTTCGACACACCGGCGATCCACGCTTCGCGGAAGATCCGTCCGTCGGACGACATGCAGTGCTCCTTCGTGTTGGCGAACGGCCGCGTCACGCGAGGTAGACCTTCTGCCACTCCAGGGACGTCATGGTCAGCGCGGCCTCGGCGAGGGCGCGGGCCGACTCCGTCTTGAGGCTGCCGAGGCTGCTGTCGATCCACGGCTGGACGTTCTGGTAGCCCTGCTCGCGGTACTCCACGGCCTGGACCAGGCACTCCAGCTTGTCCGCGTCGTGGGCGACGGTGACGTCCAGGTTCTCGGCGTTCTCGTACTCCTCCACGAGGGCCTGGATCCCGGCGACGACGGCCGGGTGGGCGGCGCTGACCTGGTCGGCGGTCACCCGCTCGTTCGACGCGGCGGTGAGATAGCGCCGACTGACGTGCGGGATGTCGCTGACCCGAGTCTCCTGGGTGTCGTGGAAGAGGCACAGCAGGGCAACCTTGGCCGGGTCGGCACCTTCCATCATCGCGAGCACCGCACCGATGATGCCCGTCCGGAACGAGTGCTCCGCGACCGACTCCGGGTCCTTGACGCCGGCGATCCACCAGCCCTGACGCTTCGCCCGCTTGAGCATCCCCGCCTCGAACAGGTAGCCCGCGGTGCCCCTCACCTGCTTGTCGTCCGTCATGACTGTCCTTCGTTGCCGGATCGGTTGTTGCTGTAACCGGCCTACCCGAAGACCGTAGTGCACAGACTCCAGCTCCCGACGGGACTGTCGTGATAGGCCGTCAGCACCGAGTAGCCGAGTGCGGACCGTTTGCACCCGACTTCCAGCCCCCTCGCGATCCGGTACGCCCCCACCCCCTGCGCAGGAAGTCGGCCCCACCGACTTCCTGCGCACCCCGGCCTGCACGTACCCGAGGTGCTGAGCAGGTCGTCCCGCGCTATGCCTCCGGTGGCACGCTGTAGCGGCGCAGCACGTCGTCAGCCGTGGACTTCTCCAGCAGGCGTAGTTCCCAGGGGCCGGTGTTGACGTCGAACTCCTTGCCGAAGCCGACCCACTTGCCGGCCATCCGCCGCCCGGTCGGATCGACCAGCAGCTGGATGGCGCCGTGGTACCTGGCGCCTTGGTAGTAGCCGTCCTGCGCGGTCTGTTCCACCCAGGAGCCCGTCACCACGTTCCGGTCGACGGTGAGGTCGAAGGACAGCGGTGAGTCGGGATTGGAGGAGGCCCCGGGGAGGGAGCGGCCGGTGATCCGGTTCCCGCTCTGCGACAGCATGACGTGGTGCAGGCCGGTGAACGTGTTCTCCCGGCTGCTGCTGAAGAACTCGTAGTGGCTGATCCAGACCCCCGAGTAGTCCTCACCCGTGGGGGCGGCGGCGGCCTGCACGGGCACGCCCGGTTCATCGCTGGTCATGTCATGGCCTCCCGTACCGTCCGTGCTGACCCTTGGCGGTAGGCTCCGCGATTCGAAGCCGAGGCGGTCCACAGAAAGCTTGGTGACAGCCTCAAGGGCTCGAACGTACACCGGCCGGGGAGACCGGACCTCCCCCGACTCCCAGCGTTGCACAAGACGCTTGCTGGCGTCATTGGGTTCTCCCTGGGCCGTTCCCACGGCCCTCAGGCGTTTCGCGAACTCGTCCTGGCTGAGACGAAGCCCGAGGCGCACGGCCCTCAGGGTCTCGTTAGGCGTCGTCATGAACTCCACCATAGAGGCAAGGATCTTTCGCGGGACGCCGAAATGACGCCTTGTGGGGACGCCGGAGAGACGTCTGGACGGCGTCGCAACGGCCCGATCTCCCAGGTCATCATCGAACCACCCGGAGGTAACTGGCCGTCAACACGTGACTCCGGGAGTGATGCGACCGGCCCGTCTCTCATGTCCCTAGAGGTACCCCCATGCTCACGTCCTGCCGTCCCCGCATGTTCGTCGCGCGCCTCTCCTCCCGCACCGACTCCACGCCGCTGGCCCGGTACCTGCTCCGGGCGTACCTCTCCGGGCTGCCTTCCGGCGACCGCTACCGCGACACCGCCGAGCTGCTGTTGGGCGAACTCTTCGCCAACGCCGTCCGGCACTGCGACGCGCCCGACGACCGGCACATCGAAGTCCGCTTCGCCCTCGCCGGCTCCCGCCTGCGCCTCGAAGTCCACGACGCGGGATCCGGCCGGCCGCTGCTCCGCGCGGCCGCTCCGGACGACGAGTGCGGGCGGGGCCTGCTCCTCGTCAACGAACTCGCCGAACGCTGGGGCCACGCCAACCGCCCCTGCGGCATCGGCAAGTTCGTCTGGGCCCTCGTCGCTCCCGTCACCATCTGAAGGACCCCGTCACCATGAACCTCGCCACCCTCGCCCGGCACGCCCTCACCCGCGGCCACACCCCTGCCGAGACGTACGTCTTGATCGCCCGGCGCACAGGCCGTCCCCTCCCCGCCGCCCGCGCCGTCTGCCTCGCCCTCGCCATCCCCCACACCGAAACCACCCGCCGCCTGGCCGACTGCTACGACGCCCTCCTCGCCGACCACCACCCCGGCGACGAGACCGACACCGGTGAACTGCTCGAAGCCCTCGGCGTCTTCGACGTCCCCAAGACCCTCACCGAGGCCGAACTCGCGGTCGTCGAGCACTTCCTGGCCGCCATCGACGCCATCGGGGGCATCCGCCCCGGCCACCGCCACGGTCTCCACCGCTGGTTCACCACCGGCAACCTCACCGCCGCCTACCTCTCCCTCGCCTCCACCCACCCCCTCCCGCGCACCGGCGACCCCGCCACCTACTGGACCACCCTCGTCTCGGCCGGCGAACTCCTCGCCGCCCTCCACCCCTCCGACCGACGCATCACCTACGCCCTCACCCGCTGCCGCACCGGCGCAACCCGCCCCTGAGCGCAGGAAGTCGGCCCCGCCGACTTCCTGCGCACCGCGGGCTACGCCGGCTGCCATCGACAAGGGGAGCGGAGTGGATCAAGGGTGGGCGCGTTCGAGCGATTCGAAGGTGTCCGCCGAGGCGGTAGGACAGGGCGGCGTGCGACGGCCCCTAGGCAGCCACCCGTGTGCGCGAGGACGAGTCCGAGGGCGCGTACGACGGCCGCTTGGCCGGGCCGCCCATGGCTTGTGGAGGGGTGGGCCCGCCCTCGGGCTCGATCCGGCGCCCTCGTCGCCTGCGTGCGGTCGGCTCGCTGCGCAGGAAGTCGGCCGGGCCGACTTCCTGCGCGGGCCTCAGCGGGCCTCGGCGGGCCTCAGCGGGCGGCGGCGCGTTGGAGGGCGCTGGCGAGGAGGGCGAGGTCGGTGGGGCCGTTGCCGAGTTCGCGGACCGGGCGACGGGCCGGCGGGGCGCCGAGCTGGAGCGGGTCTATCGCGACGACGGTCGGCCGCAGGGTGGCGGTGCGCGGGATGCGGCCGCTGATCCGGGCGGTCTGGAAGGCGCTCACCCCGCCGTCCGGGAGGCGGAGGTAGCCGCGCCCCGGGGTGTCCTCGGGCAGCGCGGCCGCGTCCCCGAGGTGGATCAGTACGTCCGAGTCGGCCGGGTCCTCGGTGCGCAGGGCGATCCGGAGCAGCGCGGCCTCGTCCACCTCGGTGCCGGCGCTCTCCTCCGGGCGGCCGGTGGCGACGGCGAGGTGGACGCCCAGCGGCCCGCCCCGGCGGGCGACGGCGGCCAGGGCGCGGGCGAGCGGCCGCCCGGCCGGGGAGGTGGGGGAGAGCAGCGCGTCGTAGTCGTCGACGACGACGACCAGCCGGGTGGGCGCCGGCACCGGCGCGGGCCCGGCGTACCGGGGGCCCTCCGCACTGCGCGGCGGGATGATCCGGGGCGTCGTGGCCACCCCGCCGCCCACGACGGCGGGCACCGGCACGGCGTCCGCCTCCCGCTCCTCCAGGCCCTGCTCGTCCAGGATCCGTGCGGCGTGCCAGGAGGCGAAGTCCAGCCCGTCGAACAGCCGCTCCCGCAGGGCGAGTTCGTCCTCCAGCGCCTCGGCCGCGAGCAGCGCGGCGCGCGGGTCGGCGGCGGCGTTCACCCGGCCGGTGACGTGCGGCAGCTCGGTGCAGCCGTCCAGCCCGTCCTGGCCGTCCGCGACGGCCCGGCCCTCGATGATCGTGACGGTCAGCCGCTCGGGCCGCTCGGAGACGGCGAGCGAGGCGATCAGGGTGCGCAGCAGCTCGGTCTTGCCGGAGCCGCGGGCGCCGCCGATCAGCAGGTGCGGGCCGCCCGGGTCGGGGGAGGGGAGGGTGAGCTCCGGGTCGGCCAGGTCGAGCGTGCAGAGCTCGTCCCGGGTGGTGCCGAGCAGGGCGGTGGCGGCGCCGATGCCGCCGGCGTGGGCCTCCCAGCGGGCGGACAGCTTGGCCGGGGTGACGGTGTCGAGCTGGAGCAGGTCGAGCAGCCGCAGCACGTCGGGCAGCGGGCCGCGGGCGGCCGGGGCGGCCTCCCGTAGCGGGGCGAGGACCCGGGCCAGCCGTTCGGCCCAGGCGTCCGAGACGGCGTCCAGCGAGACCTCGTGGAGGGTCTCCCGGCCGCGGGCGACCGGGCGGTCCAGCGACAGCTGGGTGCCGACCTCGCCGGTGATCAGGGCGGTGGCGCCGAGGCCGCGGGGCAGCAGCTCGGGCTGTTCGGCGAGGCAGATCGGGAAGATGCCGACGGCCGGGCCCTGGCGCAGCAGCAGGTCGAGCGCCTGCCGGGCGGCCTCGGTGGCCGGACGGCCGTCCACCACGACCACGGTCGCCGGGTGCCCGCCGAGGCCGCTGGGGCCGCTGAGCCGGGCGGTGAGCTCGGTCAGCCGGGCGGTGGCCTGTTCGTCGTCCAGGCCGATCAGCAGCCGGCAGTCCTGGCCGTCCAGCGGGCGCAGGTGCGGCAGCCACAGGGCCCAGGCCCAGGTGTCGGCGCGGTCCTCGGCGGCGCGGGCCGGGTCGGCGTCGACCACCACCAGGCTGAGCCCGGTCGGCGGGTGCAGGGCGGCGAGCTGGGCGACGACGGCGCGGGTGAGCGCGTCCAGGCGCTCGCGCGGGCCGCTGAGGCCGAGGCTGCCGGCGGTCTGGAGGTCGAGGGTGACGGGCACGGCGGGCAGCATGGTGCCGGGCGTGGTGCCGGGCCCGCCGGGGCGGTCGGCGGTGCCGAGGCGCAGGGTGAGCGCGTCGGGGTGGCCGGGGCCGCGCTCCCAGAGCCGGGGGCCGGGGCCGACGGCGTTGAGCAGCAGGGTGGCGAGGTCGGGCCAGCGCTCGCGCTGGGCGGCGGTCTGGCGCAGCCGCACCGCGGTGTGGTGGCGCTCGGCGCTCTCCTGGCCGGGCGGCTCGGCGGCGCGGCCGGGCAGCAGGGAGAACAGGCCGCGGCTGCGGCCGGGCGCGGGTTCGGGGGCGGTGGGCGGCTCGACCACCGGCGGCGCGGGCCGGGCCGGGCCGGGGGCGGCCAGCTGGAGGTGGCCGTGGCCGTCGGGCAGGGCGGCGCGGACGGCTCCGGCGGCCTCGGCCGGGTCGGGGGCGGTCACCTGGAGGGTGGACTCGCCGATCCGCAGCACGGCCCCCGGCTCCAGCGGGACGGCGGCCTCCGGCGGGCCGGGCGGGACGAGCCGGCCCTCCAGCGTGGTGCCGTTGGTGGAGCCGAGGTCGCGCACGGAGAGCCGGCCGTCCTCGGCGAGGTGCAGGGAGAGGTGCAGCCGGGAGACGTCCGGGTCGTCGAGCGGTACGTCGGCCTCGGCGGAGCGGCCGATCCGGATCTCCCGGCCGTGCAGCCGGTGCACACCGCCGGCGTCGGGGCCGCCGACCACCCGCAGTTCGGCGGCGGCGGGGGCGTCGTCGGGGTCGTCGGCGGTCGGGTCGGCCTCGTTCAGGCTGAGGACGGCGCCGTCGAGCAGCGGGGGGTGGCCGAGCAGGGTGTGCTCGTCGACCCGGTGCGCCCCGGCGTACAGGTGCACGTGGGTGGCGGCCCGGGGGCCGCGCACGCCCACGGCGCCGGCGAGCGCGCCCGCGATGGCGCCGAGTGCGGTGCCGACGGGCGCGGTGACCAGCACGTCCACGTAGGGAATGGCGGAGCCGGCGGCGGACGGGCCGCTGCGCGGTCGGAGGACGGTCAGCCGGATCTGCATCTCGCCCGCGGGTCCCTTCTGCTGATGTGAAGCCTGGTGCCGCTGCCGGGTGCCGTGGGCACCGTTGGGCCACACGAGTGGCGAGTGTCCATCCTGCCATCCGTCGAGGACGGTCCGCGCACCGTACCGGATTTGACGATCTTGCGATCACCGCCGTCACAGGGGCGACGGGGAGTCAGGTCGACGGGCCCCGCGCGGCGCCCCGGGGACCTTCCCTAGGGGATCTCCCCCAACCCTTCCCCAGACCGTGCGGATGGCCTACCGGCCACCTCAAAAACCCGGGAGGACACCGTTAGAGTGGCCGCAGACACGGGCCCGGCAGGCTCACCGCACCGGCGGAGGAGCGCCCCGCGCGGGCGGCACGGCGAGGAGTGCGACAAGGTGCGGCCAGTCGGCAGCAAGTATCTGCTGGATGAGACCCTCGGGCGGGGTGCGACCGGCACCGTCTGGCGCGGCGTGGTGCGCGAGGACGTCCAGGTGCCGGGCTGCGTGCCCGGGCAGCGGGTGGCGATCAAGGTGCTGCGCGAGGAGCTGGCCGCCGACCCCGACGTGGTGATGCGCTTCCTGCGCGAGCGCTCCCTGCTGCTGCGGCTGACCCACCCCAACATCGTCCGGGTCCGCGACCTGGTCGTCGAGGGCGAGCTGCTGGCCCTGGTGATGGACCTGGTGGAGGGCCCCGACCTGGCCCGCTACCTGCGCGCCAACGGTCCGTTCAGCCCGATCGCCGGCGCCCTGCTGATGGCCCAGGTCGCGGACGCGCTGGCGGCCAGCCACGCGGACGGGATCGTCCACCGCGACCTCAAGCCGGCCAACGTCCTGCTCGCCTCCACGGTGGTGGACGGCGCCGAGCGGATGCACCCGCTGCTGACCGACTTCGGCATCGCCAGGCTGGCCGACTCCCCGGGCGTCACCCGGACCCACGAGTTCGTGGGCACCCCCGCCTACGTGGCGCCGGAGTCCGCCGAGGGCCGCCCGCAGACCTCCGCGGTGGACGTGTACGGCGCCGGGATCATGCTGTACGAGCTGGTCACCGGCCGTCAGCCGTTCCAGGGCGACAGCGCGCTCGCCGTGCTCCAGGCCCACCTGGCCCAGGAGCCGCAGCGGCCCAGCACCATGCCGGAGCCGCTCTGGACGGTGATCGAGCGCTGCCTGCGCAAGGACCCGGCCCAGCGGCCGGGCGCCACCTCGCTGGCCCGCGCGCTGCGGGTGGTCGCGGCCGGGGTCGGCGTGCACGCCTCCCCGGCGGCGGTGGACGAGGCGCTGGCGGTCGGCGCGCTGCTGCTGCCGGACCCGCAGCCGACCGCGGTGCCCGCCAACGGGCCGGTTCCGCCCGCGACGCTGCCGGGCGCCATGGCCCCGGGCACCGAGGACCGCACCCAGGTGCTGCCGCCGGCGACCGGCGGGCAGTACGACCCGGCCGCGGCGACCAGGGTGATGGGCACCCAGCCGCCGCCGGCGCCCCCGCAGGGCGCCGCGGACCGCACCCAGGTGCTGCCGCCGGCCGCCGTACCGCCGCCCCCGCCCGCCGCGCCGCCGCAGGAGGAGGCGCCGCACCCGTGGCAGACCCAGCTGCGCGCGGCGCGGGACCGCAACCAGCAGACCCAGGTCGGCTACTTCGGCCCGGAGGACTTCGAGGACCGCCCGGAGCCGCAGGTCGCCCCGCCGCCGTACCAGGCCGGGCAGGGCGGCCACCCCGGCCAGGGGCGCCCGCCGGGCCACGGTGCCCCGGCCGGACGCCCGGGGCCGCAGCCGCCCGGCGGCTACCGGCAGCCCCCGCCCGGCTACGCCCAGCGCCCGCCGGTCGCCCCGCCGCCCTACCAGGCGGGCCAGGGCGGCCGGGGCGCGCAGCGGGGCCAGGGCGGACCGGGCGGCCAGGGCGGCCGTCCGCAGCCGCCCGGCGGCTACCGCCCGGCGCCGCCCGGGTACGGGCAGCCGCAGGGCGGCTACCCGCCGCCGCCCGCGCCCACCCCGGTGCCGCGCCGCTCCGAGCCGCCCGCGCCGCAGTACCGGGAGGCCCCGCCGCAGCGCCGCGAGGAGCCGCCGGCCCCGGCCCGCCGCGAGCCCGCGCCGGCCCGCGAGCCGCGCCCGCGCAGCCGCAACCGGATGTACATCCCGGGGCTCGGCTGCCTCAAGGGCTGCCTGATGGTGCTGCTGGTGCTGACCCTGGCCGGGGTGGCGCTGTGGAACTTCACGTCGCTGCCCCAGTACTGGGACAACGTGGTGGGCTGGTTCGACTCGGCGCGCGACTGGGTGGGCGGCCTCGTCGGCAGTTCCGGGAACTGACACCGGCCGACCGGGGCAGCGGGGCCGGCGCCACGGGACGGGGGAGCGGGCGGGCCCGGCGCGCCCGCCGGTGCCGAGCCGGGCGCCAGGATTGACGCTTTGTCGACAATTGGCGAGATTTCTCGCCCGAGACTCCCGCCCCGGGCCCCTCGGGCGGCCCCCGCGGGCCTCCGGGCGCGTAGGTTGGTCGCTGTTGTCCCGCCCCACCGAGCGCGCCGGACCCCCGGAGCGCTCCCGCGCCGCCCACGGAGCAGCATTGGCACGCAAGATCGGCAGCCGGTACACCGTCCACCAGGTGATCGGCCGGGGTTCGGCCGGGACGGTCTGGCTCGGTGAGGGGCCCGACGGCCCGGTGGCGGTCAAGCTGCTGCGCGAGGACCTCGCCGCCGACCAGGTGCTGGTCGGCCGCTTCGTCCAGGAGCGCACCGCGCTGACCAGCCTCGACCACCCCCGGGTGGTCGGCGTGCGCGACATGGTGGTGGACGGCAGCGACCTCGCCCTGGTGATGGAGCTGGTCCAGGGCACCGACCTGCGCTCCCGGCTGGAGCGGGACGGCGCGCTGCCGCCGCAGACCGCCGCCTCGATCATCGCCGACGTCGCCGACGGCCTCGCCGCCGCGCACGCCGCCGGAATCGTCCACCGCGACGTCAAGCCGGAGAACGTCCTGCTCGACCTCGCCGCCGCCCCCGGCCCGGGCGGCGCCCCGCGCGCCAAGCTCACCGACTTCGGGGTGGCCCGCCTGGTCGACGCCCCGCGCCGCACCCGGGCGACCCGGATCATCGGCACCCCCGACTACCTCGCCCCCGAGATCATCGAGGGCCTGGAGCCGCGCGCCGCCGTGGACATCTACGCCCTCGCCACCGTGCTGTACGAGCTGCTGGCCGGCTTCACCCCGTTCGGCGGCGGGCACACCGGCGCGGTGCTGCGCCGCCACGTCACCGAGCAGGTGCCGCCGATCCCGGGCCTGCCGGACGGGCTGTGGCGGATCATCTCCGAGTGCCTGGCCAAGGCCCCGGCCTCCCGGCTGCGCGCCGCCGAGCTGGCCTCCCGGCTGCGCGAGCAGCTGCCCTCGCTGGCCGGCCTGCCGGTGCTCGCCGTGCCCGGCCAGGGCCGCGCCCCGGCCGAGGAGCAGCTGACCCCCGGCGAGGCCGTCTACGCGGAGGTGGACGCCGGCCCGGGCACCCACAAGCGCCGCCGCGGCCCGGCCGTCCCGCTGGTGCCCGGCGCCGCCCCGGACTCCACCCGGGACACCCACACCAGCCTGCGCCGCCCCTCCGCCGACGAGCTGGCCGCCTACGCGGTCGAGTCCCGTGCCCAGCGCGCCGCCCCGGGCCACCGCCGGGACCGCCAGGCACTGCTGCGCCGCCGCCGGCTGCTGGCCGTGCTGATCGCCACCGTGCTGCTGCTGGCGGGCGCCGCCGCGGCCTGGACGGCCTTCGCGGCCACCGTCCCGGACGGCGGGCACCCGGGCCGTCCGGCGGTGTCGGGCCCGGGCCCGCGGGCGCCGTAGCCGCGGCCGCCGCGACCGAGCCGTACCGCCCCCGCGACCCGGCCGTACCGCTCCCGCGCCCCGGCGGTGGCGCGGGCCCGGACGCCGGGGAAACCGGGGGTGTCGTCATGACCACTGCCGGAACCATTACCCTGGGGGGCGTGGCAGCCGTCGATCCTTCCGAAGAGCTCAAGAACCTCGATACGACCATGGGGTCGATCGAGGCCGTCCTCGACCTGGACAAGATCCGGGCCGACATCGCGGTCCTGGAGGAGGAGGCAGCCGCCCCCACCCTGTGGGACGACGTCGCGAACGCGCAGAAGGTGACCAGCCGGCTCTCCTTCCTCCAGGGCGAACTGCGCCGGGTGGAGAGCCTGCGCAGCCGCATCGACGACCTGGGCGTCCTGTTCGAGCTGGCCGAGGACGAGGACGACGCGGACACCCGCGCCGAGGCCGCGACCGAGCTCGTCGCCCTCCAGAAGGCCGTCGAGGAGCTGGAGGTCCGCACCCTCCTGTCCGGCGAGTACGACGCGCGCGAGGCGCTGATCAACATCCGTGCCGAGGCCGGCGGCGTGGACGCCGCCGACTTCGCCGAGCAGCTGATGCGCATGTACCTGCGCTGGGCCGAGCGGCACGGGTACCCCACCGAGGTGTACGACACGTCGTACGCCGAAGAGGCCGGCATCAAGTCCGCGACCTTCACCGTGAAGGCGCCGTACGCCTACGGGACCCTCTCGGTCGAGCAGGGCACCCACCGCCTGGTGCGCATCTCCCCGTTCGACAACCAGGGCCGCCGGCAGACCTCCTTCGCCGGTGTCGAGGTGCTCCCGGTCGTCGAGCAGGCCGACCACGTCGACATCGACGAGGGCGACCTGCGGGTCGACGTCTACCGCGCCTCCGGCCCCGGCGGCCAGGGCGTCAACACCACCGACTCGGCGGTGCGCATCACCCACCTCCCGACCGGGATCGTGGTCTCCTGCCAGAACGAGCGCTCGCAGATCCAGAACAAGGCGTCCGCGATGAACGTCCTCCAGGCCAAGCTGCTGGAGCGGCGCCGCCAGGAGGAGAAGGCGGCGATGGACGCGCTCAAGGACAGCGGCAGCTCCTGGGGCAACCAGATGCGCTCCTACGTGCTGCACCCGTACCAGATGGTGAAGGACGTCCGCACCGCGTACGAGGCCGGCAACCCGCAGGCCGTGCTGGACGGCGACATCGACGGCTTCATCGAGGCCGGGATCCGCTGGCGCAAGCAGCGCGAGACCAGCGCGGAGTAGCACCACCCACCGAGCACGCAGAAGGCCCCCGACCGCAGTGGTCGGGGGCCTTCCGTACGTCCGGAAAGGTCAGGCCAGGGCCTGCCGTGCGATCAGCGCCACCGCGAGCAGCCCGGCCAGCAGGGCCAGCAGCATCGCGGGGGAGAGCGCGGTGAACGGCCCCTGCTGCTCCTGGAGCCGGGCCCGGTTGGCCCGGCAGACCGGGCAGCGCCCGTCGCTGACGCGGCCGTTGCAGTTGGCGCACACCAGATGGTCGCAGGTCATGCGATCTCCTCCTCGCTGCTACAGCCAACGCACCGGACGGGGCTTTGGTTCCACGCACTGCCCTGTGCGGGGGAGCGGCCGCGGCGCGGCGCCCCCTCCACTCTGCCAGGTTCCGGCGGTTCCGGCGCCCGGGCTGTGAGATGCCTCCCAATATTCGGGGCATAAGCGGACATTCTCCCCCGGAATCCTCCGATTGTCATCGGCGGCCCCTGCGGGCCGGTTGCCGATTCGCGTATGGTCCGAGTCCGGGAGCGGCCCTCTGCGCTCCTTTCGCCCGCCCCCGGACCGGGCCTCGGGGGCGGACCGACCGAGGACTGGCGCCGCCTAGGATGGCCTCCGTGATGCAGCCGTGATCAGATTCGACAACGTCTCCAAGACCTATCCCAAGCAGAACCGTCCCGCCCTGGACAACGTCTCGCTGGAGATCGAGAAGGGTGAGTTCGTCTTCCTGGTCGGCTCGTCCGGCTCCGGGAAGTCCACCTTCCTGCGCCTGTGCCTGCGCGAGGAGCGCCCCTCCACCGGCGCGGTGCACGTGCTGGGCAAGGACCTCGGCAAGCTGTCCAACTGGAAGGTGCCGCACATGCGCCGCCAGCTGGGCACCGTCTTCCAGGACTTCCGCCTGCTGCCGAACAAGACGGTCGCGCAGAACGTCGCCTTCGCCCTGGAGGTGATCGGCAAGCCCAAGAGCGCCATCAACAAGGTGGTGCCCGAGGTGCTGGAGCTGGTCGGCCTCGGCGGCAAGGAGGACCGCATGCCGGGCGAGCTGTCCGGTGGTGAGCAGCAGCGCGTGGCGATCGCCCGCGCCTTCGTGAACCGGCCGATGCTGCTGATCGCGGACGAGCCCACCGGCAACCTCGACCCGCAGAACTCGGTCGGCATCATGAAGCTGCTCGACCGCATCAACCGCACCGGCACCACGGTGCTGATGGCCACCCACGACCAGGCCATCGTCGACCAGATGCGCAAGCGCGTCATCGAGCTCGACAAGGGGCTGCTCGTCCGCGACCAGGCCCGCGGCGTCTACGGGTACCAGCACTGACCGACCAGCGCTGACCGTAGGGCCGCAGGCCCAGGACCGCCAGACCAGAGCAGTACCGACCCTGGAGTTGTCAACCGCATGCGTGCCCAGTTCGTCCTGTCGGAGATCGGTGTGGGTCTCCGACGCAACCTGACCATGACCATCGCGGTCGTGGTCAGCGTCGCGCTCTCCCTCGCCCTCGCCGGCTCCTCGCTCCTGGTCCGCGACCAGGTGAACTCCATGAAGGGGTACTGGTACGACAAGGTCGAGGTGAGCATCTACTTCTGCACCAAGGCGGACGCCCGGAACTCGCCCCAGTGCGACAAGGGCGCGGCCACCGACCAGCAGGTCCAGGACATCAAGGACCAGCTGGACAAGATGACCTCGGTGGTCCAGTCGTCCACCTACGAGAGCTCGGCCGAGGCGTACAAGCACTGGAAGGAGATGAACCCGGACAACCCGCTCATCTCCGTCCTGGGCCCGGACGCCATGCCGCAGTCCTGGCGGGTCAAGCTCAACGACCCGACCAAGTACGACGTGATCCAGAGCGCCTTCGCCGGCAAGCCCGGCGTCAAGTCGGTCGAGGACCAGCGGAAGATCCTGGAGAACCTCTTCGGCCTGCTCAACGGCCTCCAGACGGCGGCCTTCGTGATCATGGTGCTGATGCTGTTCGTCGCCCTGCTGCTGATCGTCAACACCGTGCGGGTGTCGGCGTACAGCCGTCGGCGCGAGACCGGGATCATGCGCCTGGTCGGTGCCTCGAACTTCTACGTCCAGATGCCGTTCATCGCCGAGGCCGCCTTCTCCGCGCTGCTCGGCGCGGTGATGGCCTCCGGCCTGCTGATCGGCGGGCACTTCTTCGTCCAGAACTGGCTGGCCGACCGCGTCCAGTTCATCCACTTCATCGGGCTCGGCTCGGTGCTGGCGGTGATACCGCTGCTGATCGTGGTGGGTATGGGCATGGCCGGGGTCGCGGCGTTCTTCACGCTGCGCAAGTACCTCAAGGTCTGATCCCCGCACGCCCCTTCGGCCCCGGACGGCACTGCGCCGTCCGGGGCCGTCGGCGTTCCGCGGTCCTGCGTTCCGGTCCGTCCCGCGCGCGGCGGTGTCTACACTCCGGTGACATGCTGCAAACTCCGCGCACGGCCCGCCAGGTGGCCGCGCTCAGCCTGGTGTTCGGGGCCGTCCTGCTGGCCGGCGCGGCCACCGGCGCCTGGGGCGGCCCGGACGACGCGCCGCACCGCCCCTCCGCCGACGCCGCCCGGGCCACCGGCGGCCTCCCGGCCGACCCGGCCGGCGCCGCGCTGTCCGAGCAGCAGGCCGAGCACCTGCTGGCGGCCGGCGGCGACCGCTGGGGCGCGTACTACAGTGCCCAGGAGTACGCGGAGTTCAGCCAGGGCCTGGACGGCCGGTACGCGGGCGTCGGCCTGTCGGTCGGCCGCGGCCAGGACGGCGTCACCGAGGTCTCCCAGGTCTCGCCGGGCGGCCCGGCCGCCGCCGCCGGGATCGCCCCGGGCGACCGGCTGGTGCGGATCGGCGAGGACCAGGCCGACCACCTGCCGGTCACCGAGGTCGTCGCCCGGCTGCGCGGCCGGGGCGAGGAGCGCCGGGCCGGCTCCGAGGTCACCCTGGCCGTCCGGCGCGGCGAGGGCGAGGAGCGCGAACTGCGGCTGCGGCGCGTGCTGCTGGACAGCCGGCAGGTCGCCGCGGAGCAACTGGGCAAGGGCGTGCTGCGGGTGACGGTGCGCGCCTTCACCAGCGGCGTGGCCGAGCAGGTGCGCGCCGCGCTGCGCGCCCCGCACACCGGCGTGGTGCTCGACCTGCGCGGCAACTCCGGCGGGTTGGTCGACGAGGCGGCCGGCACCGCCGCCGTCTTCCTGGACGGCGGCACCGTCGGCTCGTACCAGGAGCGCGGCGGGACGAGGGAGTTGACCGCCCCGCCCGGCGGCGACCAGCGCACCCCGCTGGTGCTGCTGGTGGACGGCGGCACGATGAGCGCCGCCGAACTGCTGGCCGGCGCCCTCCAGGACCGCAGCCGTGCCGTGGTGGTGGGCTCGCGGACCTTCGGCAAGGGCACCGTCCAGCAGCCGAGCCGGCTCGCCGACGGCGCCGTGCTGGAGCTCACCGTCGGGCGGTACTACACCCCGGCCGGACGCTCGCTGGACGGCACCGGCCTCACCCCCGACGTCCCGGCAGGCTCGGGCGAGGAGGCCGACGGGCTCGCCCTGCGGGTCCTCGCCGGGCTGGGCACCCGCGCCTAAAGCAGCTGCCCGATCCGGCCCCGGGGTGCGAGAATGTCCGCGTTATGGCAAAGGAAACCGGACAGAAGCTGATCGCGCAGAACAAGAAGGCGCGGCACGAGTACACGATCCTCGACACCTACGAGTGCGGGCTCGTCCTCACCGGGACGGAGGTCAAGTCGCTGCGCGAGGGGCGGGCCAACCTGGTCGACGGCTACGCCTACATCCAGAACCACGAGGCGTGGATCGACAACGTCTTCATCCCCGAGTACACCCAGGGGACGTGGACCAACCACGCGGCCCGGCGCAAGCGCAAGCTGCTGCTGCACAAGCTGGAGATCCGCAAGATCGAGACCAAGGTCCGCGACGCGGGCCACACGCTCGTCCCGCTCTCGCTGTACTTCAAGGACGGCCGGGTGAAGCTCGAACTGGCGCTCGCGGTCGGCAAGAAGCTCTACGACAAGCGCCAGACGCTGCGGGAGAAGCAGGACATCCGCGAGACGGCCCGCGCGGTGGCGGCGGCCCGCCGGCGCCAGGGTTAATCCGCTGGACCCTCGCCCGTCGCCTCGCGTACTATGGCGCAAGCGACACGGACGGTCCGCCGTCCGAGCTGTTTCTCAACAAAACATGGGGATGATCGGTTTCGACAGGGGATGTTGAAACAGGGGAAGCGAGCCGAGGAACGCGGCAATGATCTCGTAAACCACGTGTCGCAAAAAAATAATCGCCAACTCTAAGCGCGATTCCCAGCAGTTCGCTCTCGCTGCCTAATAAGCACCGATAGCGCTTGGGTGTCAGACCGGGGAGTTCCCGACCCGGACCCTGGCATAATCTAGGGAACTCAACCGTCCACCCGGGCTGCGGGGGTGGACGGGAAACCAAACAGCAGCTGGGCCTGTTGGCGGCTTGTCCGCGTGACCGCCAGGGCCGAGAAAAGCACAGCGGACTGCGCTCGGAGAAGCCCTGAATTGACTCCACTGGACCCGGGTTCGATTCCCGGCATCTCCACCACCCCATGTTGACGCCGAAGGCCGTCCTCCGTTCCGCGGAGGGCGGCCTTCGGCTTTTGTACGTTCCGGAGCAGCGCGGCCGGGGGGTCGCGGCGTAGGATCATCCGTCCGCTCGTTTTCCGGAGCGGGATTCCGCCGCAACCACCGAGGCCATGCAGAGCAACAAGGACACCACCCCCACGGCCGACCACGAGACCGTCCGCACACGCGAGATCGCCGGTGAGCAGCAGCACCTCGACACCGTGTACCACCGGTTGGAGGAGAAGCTCGCCGAGGCCGAGTACATCCTGGAGGACGCCGCCAAGCGGGTCCAGGTCGGCACCCCCGGCGCGCTCGCCGAACGCGACGCCCAGGTCTACCGGGCCGGAGCCCACCTCCAGCGACTGAACAGCGAGTTCGAGGACTTCCTGTTCGGCCGGATCGACCTCCAGCGGGCGGACGCCCCGGAAGAGCACGGCATCCCGTCGAACACCCCCCTCGACCCGGCCGACCCGGCCGTCGCCGAGACCCTCCACATCGGCCGCCTCGGCGTGCTGGACGCCGAGTACGGCCCGCTGGTGATCGACTGGCGCGCACCCGCCGCCGCCCCGTTCTACCGCGCCACACCGGTCGAGCCCGGCCGGGTGATCCGCCGCCGGGTGATCCGCTCCAAGGGCCGCAAGGTGATCGGGGTCGAGGACGACCTGCTGCGCCCGGACCTCACCCCGACCCTGGACGGCGAGGAGCTGGCCGTGGTCGGCGACGGCGCGCTGATGGCCTCGCTGGGCCGCGCCCGCAGCCACTCGATGCGCGACATCGTGTCCTCCATCCAGAAGGAGCAGGACGAGGTGATCCGCGCCCCCGCCGCGGGCGCCACCCTCGTCACCGGCGGCCCCGGCACCGGCAAGACCGCCGTCGCCCTGCACCGCGCCGCCTACCTGCTCTACCAGGACCGCCGGCGCTACGCCGGGGGCATCCTGGTCGTCTCGCCGACCCCGCTGCTGGTCTCCTACACCGAGGGCGTGCTGCCCGCGCTGGGGGAGGAGGGCCAGGTCGCCATCCGGGCGGTCGGCTCGCTGGTGGACGGCATCGAGGCGGGCACCTACGACACCCCCGAGGCGGCCCGGGTCAAGGGGTCGGCCCGGATGGTGCAGCTGCTGCGCCGGGCCGCCCGGGCGGCCCTGGAGCTGGGCGCGCCGCAGGAGCTCAAGGTGGTCGCGCGGGGCGAGGTGCTCAAGCTGGACGCCTCCCGGCTGAAGGCCGTGCGCGCCAACGTGCTGGGCTCCGGCGGCACCCCGCTCAACCTGCTGCGCCCGCGCGCCCGCCGGCTGCTGCTGGACGCCCTGTGGCAGCAGGCCGTCAGGGACCTGCCGAAGCCGGCCGACCACTACGCGCGCGAGCAGCGCCAGGAGGAGAAGGAGTCCTTCGACGAGTACGTCTCGGACGAGGCGTCCTTCCTGGACTTCCTGGACGCCTGGTGGCCGGCGGTGACCCCGCGCCGGGTGCTCGGCACGCTGAGGCAGCACCGGCACACCAACCGGATCGCCCGCCGCGCCGTCACCCCGGACGAGGCCAGGCTGCTGGCCGCCTCCTGGCGGCACCTGTCGGCGCAGGGCGAGGGTGCGCTGTCCGCGCACGACGTGGCGCTGGTCGACGAGCTCCGGGTGCTGCTCGGCGAGCCGAGCCGCCCGAAGGTCCGCGAGGTGGACGCGGTGGACCTGCTGAGCGGCCTGGAGGAGGTCACCACCTTCGCCGACCGCAGCGCCCGCCAGCGCGACCGCCAGCCGGTCGAGCGCCGGGAGTACGCGCACATCATCGTGGACGAGGCCCAGGACCTCACCCCGATGCAGTGGCGGATGATCGGCCGCCGGGCCCGGACGGCCACCTGGACGATCGTGGGGGACCCGGCGCAGTCCTCCTGGCCGTTCCCGCAGGAGGCCCAGGCCGCCCTGGACGAGGTGCTGGCCGGCAAGCCGCGCCGCCGCTTCACGCTGACCGTGAACTACCGCAACCCGGCCGAGATCGCCGAGGTCGCGGCCAAGGTGCTGGCACTGGCCGCGCCGGGCACCCCGTCGCCGAGCGCGGTGCGCCGGGTGGGCGTGCAGCCGCGCTTCGCGGCCGTCACCGACCCGGCCCCGGAGGCCTTCGGCAAGGCGGCCCGGGCCGAGCTGGAGCTGCTGCTGGCCGAGGTGGACGGCACCGTGGCGGTCGTGGTGCCGATGGACCGCCGGGCCGAGGCGGCCGGCTGGGCCGAGGGCCTGGGCGAGCGCGTGGTGGTGCTGGGCAGCCTGGAGGCCAAGGGCCTGGAGTACGACGCGACGGTGGTGGCCGACCCGACCGGCATCGCCGGCGAGTCGGAGGCCGGCCTGCGGGTGCTCTACGTCGCGCTGACCCGCGCGACCCAGCGGCTCACCGTGCTCTCCGGCCCGGACGACCTGCCGGACGCGGCCGGCGTGCCCGCGCTGCTGCACGGCTGACGGCCCCACGGAAGAAGGCCCCTCACCGGCTGGTGAGGGGCCTTCTGACGTTTGAACACCGACCCGCCATGCTCGCCTCGCGGCAAGTGGTCCCTCGAAGGGACGAAGGTTGGGCCCGGGGGCTTGGATCGAGCCGGTGCCTGTCCAATGTAACGCATCGGCCGGGAGAGGCAAGGAGTGGACGGCGGGAGGCGGCGGCCGCCGGGTGGGATTGTCGGATCCGCACACTCAATGAACGTTATTTCTGGCTGACCCTTGGAAGGTGCGACGATCGAGGTCTAGCATGCGCAGGCGATGCCTTCAACAAAATGTTGAGCCTGCGGGACAGACGGAAGAAGGAAGCGTCGATGGCGACGGTGCCCAGTGTCTCCAACTCGATCACGGTACGGCTGGAGGTCCCGGCCCGGGGCAACGCCGTCAGTGCGATCACCACGGCCGTGGAGTCCTCCGGCGGATCGGTGACCGGTCTCGACGTCACCGCCTCCGGCCTGGAGGCGCTGCGGATCGACGTGACGGTGGCGGCCTCCTCGGTCGCGCACGGCGAGGAGATCGTCGAGAAGCTGCGCACGATCGACGGCGTGGCGATCGGCAAGGTCTCCGACCGCACCTTCCTGATGCACCTCGGCGGCAAGATCGAGATGTCGTCCAAGCTGCCGATCCGCAACCGTGACGACCTCAGCATGATCTACACCCCGGGTGTGGCCCGGGTCTGCATGGCGATCGCGGAGAACCCCGAGGACGCCCGCCGGCTGACCATCAAGCGCAACAGCGTCGCCGTGGTCACCGACGGCTCGGCGGTGCTGGGCCTGGGCAACATCGGCCCGGAGGCCGCGCTGCCGGTCATGGAGGGCAAGGCGGCCCTGTTCAAGCGCTTCGCCGGGATCGACGCCTGGCCGATCTGCCTGGACACCCAGGACACCGACGAGATCGTGGCGATCGTCAGGGCGATCGCCCCGGGCTTCGCCGGGATCAACCTGGAGGACATCTCCGCGCCGCGCTGCTTCGAGATCGAGGCCCGGCTGCGCGAGGCCCTGGACATCCCGGTCTTCCACGACGACCAGCACGGCACCGCGATCGTGGTGCTGGCCGCCCTCACCAACGCGCTGAAGGTGGTCGGCAAGGAGATCGGCGACATCCGCGTGGTGATGTCGGGCGCCGGCGCGGCCGGCACCGCGATCCTCAAGCTGCTGATGGCGGCCGGCGTCGAGCACGCCACCGTGGCGGACGTGCACGGCGTGGTGCACCTGGGCCGCGAGGACCTCACCGAGAGCCTGCGCTGGATCGCCGAGCACACCAACCGCTCGGGCCGCACCGGCAGCCTCAAGGAGGCCGTGGCGGGCGCCGACGTGTTCATCGGCGTCTCGGCCCCGAACGTCCTGGACGGCGACGACCTGGCCACCATGGCGCAGGACGCGATCGTCTTCGCGCTGGCCAACCCGGACCCGGAGGTCGACCCGGCGGTCGCCCGGCAGACCGCCGCCGTGGTCGCCACCGGCCGCAGCGACTTCCCCAACCAGATCAACAACGTGCTGGTGTTCCCGGGCGTGTTCCGCGGCCTGCTGGACGCCCAGAGCCGCACCGTCAACACCGAGATGATGATCGCCGCCGCCCGGGCGCTGGCCACCACCGTGGCCGACGACGAGCTGAACGCCAACTACATCATCCCGAGCGTGTTCCACAAGGACGTGGCCAAGACCGTCGCCTCCGCGGTGCGCGAGGCGGCCCTGGCCGGGCCCCAGGAGGCCCGTGAGCCGTCCCGCCCGACCCCGGGCATCGTCGGCACCCTGGACACCGCCGCGTTCCCCGTCGTCAAGCTCTGACGACGGGATCGGGCGACGTGTCGTAGATCGCTCAAATGTGCGAATAGTGGTCATACCCGCCCAGCCCGCCCCGAACCCTTGCGACACAAGGGCGAGGGGCGTGTTTGGGCTTGTCAGTCCTAGGGCGTACCGTAGCCCTGCACGGGGCAGGCGTGTCCGACAAGTACGGAACGTCCCCCTGGTCTTCCGGCGTGTCGTCCCGACCGCCGTCCGCGCCCGGTCCGCCGGAGCCGACGGAGCGTCACACCTCCGACGGGCGGGCGATGTTCGGGGGGCTCGGCCGGGGCCCGATTGGCTTTCTCGGGGCCGGTCGGGGCAGGATTCGTTCCCAGGCGGGCGGGCGGGCCTTCGACGGCACCGGCGCGCGGCATCGGGTGCGGACCCGGCCTGCGACCACGCATTGCCTGCATGAGCACAGTGTGCGGACCTGCGGCCCATCCGGGTGCCCCCCGGTGGGAGCACCGATGGGCCCCCGCGCACCGCAAGCGAACAGACCACAGGAGTACACATGAACCGCAGTGAGCTGGTGGCCGCGCTGTCCGAGCGCGCCGAGGTGACCCGCAAGGACGCCGACGCCGTTCTGGCCGCCTTCGCCGAGATCGTCGGCGAGGTCGTCGCCAAGGGCGACGAGAAGGTCACCATCCCCGGTTTCCTGACCTTCGAGCGCACCCACCGCGCGGCCCGTACCGCCCGCAACCCGCAGACCGGCGAGCCGATCCAGATCGCCGCGGGCTACAGCGCCAAGGTGAGCGCCGGCTCCAAGCTGAAGGAAGCCGCCAAGGGCGCTGCCTGAGCCACCCCTTGAACGCCCGAGAGGCCGGGCTCCCCGCTGGGGAGCCCGGCCTCTCGCCGTCTCGCGGTGGGCGCGACGGTCAGGCGTCGACGAGCTGCTCGCTGGGCAGCTCGACGTGGGCGCCCAGGTCGCGCAGCTTGTCCATGAAGTTCTCGTAGCCGCGGTTGATCAGGTCGATGCCGTGCACCGTCGAGGTGCCCTCGGCCGCCAGCGCCGCGATCAGGTACGAGAAGCCGCCGCGCAGGTCCGGGATGACCAGCTCGGAGCCGATCAGCTTGGACGGGCCGGAGACGACCGCGGAGTGCAGGAAGTTGCGCGCGCCGAAGCGGCACGGGGTGCCGCCCAGGCACTCGCGGTAGAGCTGGATGTGCGCGCCCATCTGGTTCAGCGCCCCGGTGAAGCCGAGCCGCGACTCGTACACCGTCTCGTGGACGATGGACAGGCCGGTGGCCTGGGTCAGCGCGACGACCAGCGGCTGCTGCCAGTCGGTCTGGAAGCCCGGGTGGACGTCGGTCTCCAGGGCGATCGCCTTGAGCTCGCCGCCCGGGTGCCAGAAGCGGATGCCCTCGTCGTCCACCTCGAAGGCGCCGCCGACCTTCCGGAAGGTGTTCAGGAAGGTCATCATCTCCAGCTGGCGGGCGCCGCGGACGTAGATGTCGCCCCTGGTGGCCAGCGCGGCGCAGGCCCAGGAGGCGGCCTCCAGGCGGTCCGGCAGCGCGCGGTGGTTGTAGCCGTTGAGCTCGTCGACACCGGTGATCAGGATGGTCCGGTCGGTGCCCAGGGTGATGATCGCGCCCATCTTCTGCAGCACGCAGATCAGGTCGACGATCTCCGGCTCGATGGCCGCGTTGCGCAGCTCGGTGACGCCCTCGGCCAGGACGGCGGTGAGCAGCACCTGCTCGGTCGCGCCGACCGAGGGGTAGGGCAGCTCGATCTTGGTGCCGCGCAGCCGCTGCGGGGCGACCAGGTAGGTCCCCTGCGGGTGCTTCTCGATGGTGGCGCCGAACTGGCGCAGCACCTCGAAGTGGAAGTCGACCGGGCGGCCGCCGATGTCGCAGCCGCCGAGGCCGGGGATGAAGGCGTGGCCCAGGCGGTGCAGCAGCGGGCCGCAGAACAGGATCGGGATCCGCGAGGAGCCGGCGTGCGCGTCGATGTCGGCGACGTTGGCGCTCTCGACGTGCGAGGGGTCGAGGATCAGCTCGCCGTCCTCGTCACCGGTGCGCACGGTCACGCCGTGCAGCTGCAGCAGTCCGCGGACCACCTTGACGTCGCGGATGTCCGGGACGTTGCGCAGTCTGCTGGGGCCCTGCCCGAGGAGGGCGGCGACCATGGCCTTGGGCACCAGGTTCTTCGCACCGCGGACGCGGATCTCGCCTTCGAGCGGGTTTCCGCCATGGACCAGCAGGACGTCGTCGGTCATCGTTCTCGCAATCCGGGGTGCCAGAGGAGTCGGGGGAAGGGGGCTCCGGGAGAGAGCCGGTGGTGGACCGGTCGTACGGGCGCGTTCGGGCCCCCGGCGAAACCGAGTCGGCACCGTATAAGGGCGTCCACCAGACGTAGATGGTAGTAGGCGCGCCGTTGGTTCCCGTGAGCCTCTCCCGTGATGGTGCTCTCTCCGGGCCCGGGCCCGCGCCCCGGTACGGCCGTACGGGTGTTCGTCGGCGTGGCGCGTTTCGGCATGTTGCGGTGTCCGAGCGGTGCCGTTCTGCGGGATCATGTGGGCATGACGGCGGCCCATTCGCTCGGAGGCCGGTCCCACACCGGCCGTCTGCTCGTCGCGACGCCCCTGCTCACCGACCCGAACTTCGCGCGGGCGGTGGTGCTGCTCCTCGACCACGACGCCGAGGGGGCGCTCGGCGTGGTCCTCAACCGGCCGACGCCGGTCGAGGTGGGAAGCGTGCTGGACGGGTGGAACAGACTCGTCGGCCAGCCGGCCGTGGTGTTCCAGGGCGGTCCGGTGGCGCTGGACTCGGCGCTCGGCCTCGCGGTGGCGCCGGGGGAGCCGGGCACCGGGGAGCCGCTCGGCTGGCGCCGGGTGCACGGCGCGATCGGCCTGGTGGACCTGGAGGCGCCGCCCGAGGTGATGGCCGGCGAGCTGGGCAGCCTGCGGATCTTCGCCGGGTACGCCGGCTGGTCGCCGGGGCAGCTGGAGGCGGAGCTGGAGACCGGCGCCTGGTACCTGGTGGACTGCGAGCCCGGGGACGTCTCCAGCCCCGAGCCGGAGCGGCTGTGGCGTTCGGTGCTGCGCCGCCAGCGCGGCCCGCTGGCGCTGCTGGCGACCTACCCGGACGACCCGACGATGAACTGACCCGACCGGCCCGGCGCCGCGACACTGGCCGGGTTTCCGGGGGCGCCCATAGACTTGGCACCCATGAGCACTCTTGAGCCCGAGCGCGGCCTCGGCACCGGCACCCTGGTCGAGCCCGTCCCCCAGGTGTCCCACGGGGACGGCGACCACGAGCGCTTCGCGCACTACGTCCAGAAGGACAAGATCATGGAGAGCGCGCTCTCCGGCTCTCCCGTGGTGGCGCTGTGCGGCAAGGTGTGGGTGCCCGGGCGCGACCCGAAGAAGTACCCGGTCTGCCCGATGTGCAAGGAGATCTACGACGGCATCGGCAAGCCGCAGGGCGGCGACGGCGAGAACAAGTAGTCCGCGGCACTCCGCAGGACGCCGTTTTGCATAGCACCAGGGTTCCGCCAGTGGTCTATGCCAATCGTTCGGGCGTGGGCAGGATGTCGGAATGGACCTCATTCCCGCACCTTCGAGTGCCGTGCGCCGCCCGGACGAGGACTTCCCGCTCGACGCCGCCACCACGCTGACCGCACCCCCCGCGCTGGCCGACGCCGAGCGCTGGCTGCGGACCACGCTGTCCGCCGCCACCGGGCTGCCGCTCGGGCCGGGCCGGCCGGGCGAGGGCATCGAGCTGGTCCAGGACGGGACGCTCGCCGCCGAGGCGTACCGGATCACGGTGCGCCCCGGCCACGCCCTGCTCGCCGCGGGCGGCCCGGCCGGTGCCCTGTGGGGCGCGCAGACCCTGCGGCAGCTGCTCGGGCCGGACGCCTACCGCCGCTCGCCGCTGCGCCGGGAGGGCTGGGTGCTGCCCGGCGCCGACATCGCGGACGCCCCCCGGTTCGGCTGGCGCGGCGCCCTGCTCGACGTCGCCCGGCACTTCCTGCCCAAGTCGGACGTGCTGCGCTTCGTCGACCTGCTGGCCGCGCACAAGCTCAACGTGCTGCACCTGCACCTGACCGACGACCAGGGCTGGCGGATCGAGATCAAGCGGTACCCGAGGCTGACCGAGCGGGGAGCCTGGCGGGACCGCTCGATGGTCGGCTACCGGGCCGGCGGGCGCCGCGACGACCGCCCGCACGGCGGCTACTACACCCAGGACGACCTGCGGGAGATCGTCGCCTACGCCGCCGCGCGCGGGGTGACCGTCGTCCCGGAGGTCGACCTGCCCGGCCACACCCAGGCCGCCGTGGCCGCCTACCCCGAGCTGGGCAACACCGACGTGGTGGACACCGCGGCGCTCGGCGTCTGGACGGACTGGGGGGTGAGCCACAACGTGCTCAACGCCTCCGAGGAGACCCTGCGCTTCTTCGAGGGCGTGCTGGAGGAGGTCCTGGAGGTCTTCCCGTCCGAGTTCGTCCACCTCGGCGGCGACGAGTGCCCCAAGGAGCAGTGGAAGGACAGCGCCGCCGCGCAGGCGCGGATCCGCGAGCTGGGCCTGGCCAACGAGGACGAGCTGCAGAGCCACCTGATCCGGCACTTCGACCGCTGGCTGGCCGAGCGCGGCCGCCGGCTGATCGGCTGGGACGAGATCCTGGAGGGCGGGCTGGCGCCGGGCGCCGCGGTCTCCTCCTGGCGCGGCTTCGGCGGCGGGATCGCCGCCGCGAAGGCCGGGCACGACGTGGTGATGTGTCCCGAGCAGCACGTCTACTTCGACCACCGGCAGGCGGACGGGCCGGACGAGCCGATCCCGGTCGGCTTCGTGCGCACCCTGGAGGACGTCTACCGCTTCGAGCCCGTCCCGGCCCAGCTGGACGAGGCCGCCGCCCGGCACGTGATCGGCACCCAGGCCAACCTGTGGAGCGAGTTCATGGACAGCGCCCGGGACATCGACTACCGGGCCTTCCCCCGGCTGGTCGCCTTCGCCGAGGTCGCCTGGTCCGAGCTGCCCGCCGAGCCGGCCGAGCGGGACTTCGCGGGCTTCGAGCAGCGGCTGACGACCCACCTGAAGGCCCTGGACGCGCTCGGCGTGGAGTACCGCCCGGCGGACGGGCCGCACCCGTGGCAGCGCTGGCCCGGGGTGGCCGGCCGGCCGCTCGACGGGCCGCCGCCGGTGCGTTAGTCGTACTCACCGGGAACTTCTGAGCGGTCATCCGACGTCAAGAACTGATGAACATCTGCCCTGGCCCGGAGCGGGTCGGGGCAGATACCGCCCGGTATCAGTCCCAATCGGGCAGTCCCGTTCACCGGTCCCGAAATGATCATCGAGCATTGTGTGCCAGAGTTGCCCAACCCGGCCCGATCGCCCGTACCCTACGGGCCAGGCCGGGCTGCCGACGCAGGACGGCACGGCCGCAGGCCGGCGGGCGGCAGGCGATCGATGAGCAAGTGGAGCACGGTGGGACCCAGGTGAACCGGACGATCATGCTGCCGGCCTCCCTCGACGAGGCCGTCGACGCGCTGGCCGCCGCACCGGCCGCGGTACCGGTGGCCGGAGCCACCGACCTGATGGAGGCCGTCAACGCCGGCCGACTGCGCCCAGCCGCCCTGGTCGGCCTCGGCCGGATCACCGAACTGCGCGGCTGGCGCTACGAGGACGGCGGCACCGCCGTGCTCGGCGCCGGGCTCACCCACGCCCGGATGGACCGCCCCGACTTCGCCGCGCTCATCCCGGCGCTCGCCGACGCCGCCCGCACCGCCGGCCCGCCGCAGGTCCGCAACGTGGGCACCCTCGGCGGGAACATCGTCACCGCCGCCCCGGCCGGTGACACCCTCCCGGTGCTCACCGCGCTGGAGGCCGGCGTCACCCTGGCCCGCGCCGGCGGCACCCGCGAGGTGCCGGTCAGTCACCTGCTCACCGGGCTCGACCCGGTGCGCCCCGGCGAGCTGCTCACCTGGGTGCGCGTCCCGCTGCTGCACGCCCCCCAGGTCTTCCTCAAGGCCACCGGCCGCAGCGGCCCGGCCCGCGCCACCGCCTCCGTCGCCCTCGTCCTCGACCCGGCCCGGCGCTCGGTGCGCTGCGCCGTCGGGGCCGTCGCGCCGGTGCCGCTGCGCCCGTTGGAGGCCGAGGCCTGGGTGGCCGGCTGCATCGACTGGGACGGCAGCCGGGAGATCGACCCGGCCGCGACCGCCGCCTTCGGCGAGTACGTGGCCGCCGCCTGCGTCCCCGACGACTACGGCGCCGAGGGCGCCTGGGAGGCCGCGACCGAGGGGCCGACAGCGGCCGCCGTTCGGCTGCGGCGTACCGTATCGGTGCTGGCCCGACGGGCACTGGGAAGGGCGCTGAAGTGACCACAGACCCCATCGAGACCCTCGACGCCGACCCGCTCGGCCTCTCCCCGCAGGTCAGCCGTGAGCTGCGCCCGTGCGCCTCGTACACGCTGCGGGTCAACGGTTTCGAACGGCCCGTCACCGACGCCTGGATCGGTGAGAGCCTGCTCTACGTGCTGCGCGAGCGGCTCGGCCTGGCCGGTGCCAAGGACGGCTGCGAGCAGGGCGAGTGCGGGGCCTGCTCGGTGCAGGTGGACGGCCAGCTGGTGGCCGGCTGCCTGGTGCCCGCCGCACTGGCCGCCGACAGCGAGATCAACACCGTCGAGGGCCTGTCGGCCTCCGGCGGCGCGAGCGACGTCCAGCAGGCGCTGGCCGCCTCCGGCGCCGTCCAGTGCGGCTACTGCACCCCCGGCATGGCGATGGCGGTGCACGACCTGCTCCAGCGCAACCACCGGCCCACCGAGGTGGAGGCCCGTCAGGCGCTGTGCGGCAACCTCTGCCGCTGCACCGGCTACCGGGGCGTGCTGGCCGCCGTCCAGAGCGTCGCGGACACCCGCGCGCTGGAGGCCGAGCAGGCGGAGGAGGCCGCCGAGGCCGCCGCGCAGGCCGCCGCCGGGGCCGCCTCCGACGCGCCGGCCGGGCCGGGCGCCGAGCCGCCGGCGCAGCCGCCCGTCGAGCCCGGGCAAGCCGTCGAGCCGCCGGTCTACACCGACGCCGAGGCCTGGATCGAGCACGTCCCGCAGCAGCAGTCGGCCGAGCAGGCCGCCGTCGAGCCGCCGGCCGCCGAGCCGCCCGCCGTCGAGCCGCAGTACTCCGAGCCGCAGCACGCCGTCGAGCAGCCGGGCGCCGGGCAGCCGCACACCGGGCCGGCCCCGGCCGCACCGCCGTACGGCGACCCGCACGGCTACGACACCGGCGTGTACGACACCACCGTGCTGGCCCCGATCCGGGACGCCATCCCCGCCCAGGCCACCGACGACCAGGTGTACTACCCGCCGCAGGGCTACCCCGAGCAGCCCTACCAGGCCACCCCCGCGCACGGCACCTACCTGCCGTACCCGGACGGCCACCAGCAGCAGACCGGCTACGACACCGGGTACGACGCCCCGGTCTACGAGCCCACCCCCGCGCACGGCACCCCGCTGCCCGGCACCGTCCACGACGGCACGCCGCCGCACGGCACCCCGTACGCCGCTCCGCACCCGCACGGTGCCCCGGCCGAGGGCGGTGCCCCGGCCGGCGTCCCGTACGGCGCCACCCCCGCCCACGGCATCCGGCTCCCCGAGGACGACCACGCATCATGACGTCGCCTACCGACATCGGCGCAGCACTCCAGCAGGACGGCGGCGAGGGCGGCGCACCGGAGCCGATCGGCCTGGGCAGCTCCCCGCTGCGCGGCGACGCGCTGCCCAAGGCGCTCGGCATCTACCCGTACGCGGCCGACCTGTGGGCCGAGGGGCTGCTGTGGGGCGCCGTGCTGCGCTCGCCGCACCCGCACGCCCGGATCCGCGGCATCGACACCTCGGCCGCGCTGGCGCTGCCCGGGGTGCACGCCGTGGTCACCGCCGCCGACCTGCCGCCCGGCCCGGACGGCGCCCCCGACGGCGCCCCGGCCGGGCCGATCGTCGCCGACCGGCCGGTGCTGGCCGCCGGCGTGGTGCGCCACCACGGCGAGCCGATCGCCGCGGTGGCCGCCGACCACCCGGACACCGCCCGGCTGGCCGTCGGCCTGATCGCGGTCGACTACGAGCCGCTGGAGGCCGTCACCGACCCGGAGCAGGCCTTCACCGCCCCGCCGCTGCACCCGGACGGCAACCTGTTCCGGCACCTGCCGCTGCGCACCGGGGATCCGGACGCGGTCGGCGAGATCGTCGTCGAGGGCCTCTACCAGGTCGGCCGGCAGGACCCGGCCCCGCTCGGCGCCGAGGCCGGCCTGGCCGTGCCGCGCCCGGACGGCGGCGTCGAGCTGCACCTGTCCTCCACCGACCCGCACGGCGACCGCGACCGCACCGCCGCCTGCCTCGGCCTGGAGCCGGACCGCGTCCGACTGGTGGTCACCGGCGTGCCCGGCGCCACCACCGACCGCGAGGACCTGTCGTTCCAGGTCACCCTGGCCCTGCTGGCGCTGCGCACCGGCCGCCCGGTGAAGATGACGCTCACCCGCGAGGAGTCCTTCCACACCCACACCTCGCGCCACCCCGCGCTGCTGCGCTACCGCCACCACGCCGACGCCGACGGCACGCTGGTGAAGGTCGAGGCGCAGATCCTGCTGGACGGCGGCGCCTACGCGGACGTCTCGGCGGAGGCGCTGGCCGCCGCCACCGCGTTCTCGGTCGGCCCGTACGTCTGCCCGAACGTCTTCGTGGACGCCTGGGCGGTGCGCACCAACAACCCGCCGGCCGGCCGGATGCGCGGCGAGGGCGCCCTCCAGGCCTGCTTCGCGTACGAGTCGCAGCTGGACCAGCTGGCCGCCCGGATCGGCGTGGACCCGGTGGAGGTCCGCCGCCGCAACGCCATGTCCACCGGGGACCCGCTGCCCACCGGACAGGCCGTCACCTGCCCGGCGCCGGTGCGCGCCCTGCTGGACGCCGTCGCGGCCGAGCCGCTGCCGGCCCTGCCGGTGGACGACCCGGACGCCGAGTGGCTGCTGCCCGGCGGGCCCGGCGGCGCGGGCGACCCGGCGGCGGTGCGGCGCGGCATCGGCTACGCCGTCGGCATGGTGCACATGCTGGGCGCCGAGGGCGAGGACGAGGTCTCCACCGCGACCGTGCGGGTCAGCGGCGACCACGCCACGGTGATCTGCGCGGCGGTCGACGCCGGGCAGGGCTTCGCGACGCTGGCCCGGCAGATCGTGCAGACCGTGCTGGGCGTCAGCGAGGTCTACATCGCCCCGGCCGACAGCGACCAGTCGATCGCCGGGCCGTCCGCCCGCGGCCGGCACACCTGGGTCTCCGGCGGCGCCGTCGAGCGGGCCGCGCTGATGGTCCGCCACCAGCTGCTGCAACCGATCGCGGCCAACTTCGGGATGTCGGCGGAGCTGCTCCAGATCGCCGACGGCAAGATCACCTCGTACGACGGGGTGCTCGGCATGCCCGTCGCGGAGGCGCTGGAGGGCAAGGAGCTGTGGGCCACCGCGCAGTGCCGCCCGCACCCCACCGAGCCGCTGGACGAGTCCGGGCAGGGCGACGCCTTCGTCTCCATCTCGTTCTGCGCGATGCGCGCCGTGGTGGACGTGGACATCGAGCTGGGCGCGGTGCGGGTGGTCGAGATGACGGTCGCCCAGGACGTCGGCCGGGCGCTGAACCCGCGCCAGATCGAGGACCGGATCGAGGCCGGGGTGGCCCAGGGCGTGGGCCTGGCGCTGCTGGAGGACCTGCGCACGGAGGGCGGCGTGCTGCGCAACCCCTCGCTGACCGGCTACCGGCTGCCCACCGCGCTGGACACCCCGGAGGTGCGGATCGCCGCGCTGCTGGAGGAGCGCGACGTGGTGGCCCCGTTCGGCGCCAAGGCGGTCGGCGCCGTCCCCGCGGTGGTGGCCCCGGCGGCCGTCGCCGCGGCGGTGCGCGCCGCCACCGGCCTGCCGGTCGGCCGGCTGCCGATCCGTGCGGAGGACGCCGTCACGGCCTGACCGGCGGCCGCCGCGCGACGGCGGCCGGAAAAGCGGAAAGGAATTGCCGGCCGACTTCCGGAGTCGACCGGCAATTCCTTTTCCGGTGAGGCCATGGCGGGAATCGAACCCGCGTGCACCGCTTTGCAGACGGTTCCCTAAGCCACTCGGGCACACGGCCAGTGAATTCATAGTGGCCGATCCGGGGGAGGGTGGTCAACGCCCGTTTGTAAATTCTGTATGGCAGGGTGTGCTACCGTCGGAAAGAGGTGGCGGCCCGCTCGCCACCCCGGACGAGCGCGTCGTACCCGGTGACGACAAGACGGCGCAGTTCAGCGGCAATCCGGCCGCTGTGGACTGCGGAGGTACCACCGTCATGGCCTGGCTCGTTCTCGTCCTCTCGGGTTTCCTGGAGACGGTCTGGGCGGTCGCCCTGGAATCGTCCAAGGGCTTCAGCCGCCTCGTTCCCAGCCTCGTCTTCGGCATCGCCCTGCTGTTCAGCATGGGCGGTCTGGCGTACGCGATGCGCACCATTCCGATCGGCACCGGCTACGCGGTCTGGGTCGGCATCGGCGCGGTCGGCACCGCGGTCTACGGGATGGCCGTCCTGGGGGACGCGGTGACGATGGCCCGGATCGCCTGCCTGCTGCTGATCGTCTCCGGCGTGGTGGGCCTCAAGGTGCTGCACTGAGCCTGCGCCCCGGCCGGGGCCCTAGGTCGTAGGACCGAGCCGGTCACCGACCGCGGTCAGGGGTCACCGAGGCGGACGGCTCTTACCATGTGACGTATGACCACTGCCTCCCCCACCTCGGTCGACCCCGTTCCGATACCCCTCGACGACGACCCCGGCGGCGGGGTGCTCGGCGGCCGCTACCGAGCGCTGACGCTGGGGATCGTCTCGGTGGTCCTGGTGATCGCCTTCGAGGCGACGGCCGTCAACACCGCGATGCCCACCGCGGCCCGCCAGCTGAACGGCCTCGGGCTGTACGCCTTCGCCTTCTCCGGCTACTTCACCACCACCCTGTTCGCCCTGGTCGTCTCCGGCCAGTGGTGCGACCGGAGCGGCCCGCTGCGGCCGCTGTTCAGCGGCATCGCGGTGTTCGGCGTGGGGCTGGTGGTGGCCGGGACGGCGCCGGGGATGTGGGTGTTCGTGGCCGGCCGGGCGGTCCAGGGCCTGGGCGGCGGGCTGGTGATCGTCGCGCTGTACGTGGTGGTCGGCCGGGCCTATCCGGAACGGCTGCGGCCCGCGGTGTTCGCGGCCTTCTCCTCGGCCTGGGTGCTGCCCTCGATCATCGGCCCGCTGGTCTCCGGGGCCGTCACCCAGCACCTGGGCTGGCGCTGGGTGTTCCTGGCCGTGCCGGTGCTGATCCTGCTGCCGCTGGCCGTGATGGGCCCGGCGCTGGCCCGCGCGGAGCGGGAGCGCCCGGCGGTCCGGGGCGCGGCCTTCGACCGCCGCCGCACCCTGCTCGCCGCGATGGCGGCCGTCGGCGCCGGCCTGCTGCAGTACGCGGGCCAGCGGCGGGACCTGGTCGGGCTGGTCCCCGGGATCGCCGGGGCGGCGCTGCTGGTGCCGGCCGTCCTGGGGCTGCTGCCCGCCCGGACCCTGCGGGCCGGGCGGGGCCTGCCGGCCGTGATCCTGCTGCGCGGGCTGGCGGCGGGGGCGTTCTTCGCGGCCGAGGCCTTCATCCCGCTGATGATGACCACCCAGCGCGCGCTCTCGCCGACGCTGGCCGGACTGACCCTGACCAGCGGCGGCCTCACCTGGGCGCTCGGCTCCTGGCTCCAGGGCTGGCCGGGGGCGGAACGCTACCGCGCGGCGATGATCAGGGGCGGCTTCGTGCTGACCGCGGTGGCGATCGCGGGCGCCGCGCTGGTGCTGCTCCCGGCGGTGCCGGCCTGGGTCGCCTCGGTGGCCTGGGGCGTCGGCGGCATCGGGATGGGCATGGCGATCGCGAGCGTCAGCGTGCTGATGATGAAGCTCTCCACGCCGGAGGACGCCGGGGCCAACTCGGCCGCCCTGCAGATGAGCGACGCGCTGGGCAACGTGCTGCTGACCGGCCTGGCCGGGGTGCTGTTCGCGGCGCTGGGCGGCGGCTCGCTCGCCGCCGCCCACGGGGACGGCGGGGCGGCCGGCTCGCCCGGCGCCTTCGCGGTGATCCTGCTGTCGATGGCCGGGGTGGCGCTGCTCGGCGCGCTGCTCGCCGGCCGGGTGCGGGCGAAGGCCTGACGGTCAGCTCCCGGCGGGGGCTCCGGCCCCCGCCGGGGCGCCGAGGAAGGCCTCCCAGCCGCCGGCCGGGGCCTGGCCCGGGGCGAGGGTCTGGAGCTTGCGCAGCACCGCCGGGTCCTGGGCGTCCAGCCAGTCGACCAGCTGCCGGAAGGAGACCAGCCGGACCTCCGGCCGGCCCGCGATGGCCCGCAGGGCGTCCTCGACGGCGTTCATGTAGATGCCGCCGTTCCACTCCTCGAAGTGGTTGCCGATGACGTACGGCGCCCGGTTGCCGTTGTAGGTGCGCTCGAAGCCCATCAGGTAGGCGTCGCGGGCCTGGGCCTGGAAGCCCGGGTGGAGGGCCGGGTCGGCCTTGGTGTTGGGGCCGCACTGGTTGTACATGATGTTGTAGTCCATCGAGAGCACCTGGAAGGTGTGCCCGGGGAACGGGATGGACTGCAGCGGGAGGTCCCACAGCGCGCCGCCCTGGATCTTCTGCGGCCACACCTGGGTGCCGTTGCCGCTGCTGTCGTAGCGCCAGCCGCGCTTGACCGCGGTGGGCAGCAGGTTGCGCTGGCCCTCCAGGCAGGGGGTGCGGCCGCCGATCAGCTCCTTGCGGTAGTCGAAGGGCAGCGCCGGCAGGTCGGTGAAGCCGGTGTTGGTGCGCCAGTTGGTGACGAAGTCCATCGCCTGCTGGATCTCGCTGTCCCACTCCTCCGGGGACCACCTGCCGACGCCGGTGGAGCCGCAGAAGTGGCCGTTGAAGTGCGTCCCGATCTCGTGGCCCTCCAGCCAGGCCGCGCGCACGTTCTCCAGGGTGTCGCGGATGTGCTGGTCGCTGAGGTAGCCGATGTCGGAGGCGCCGACCTTGTGCTGCGGCGGGCGGTAGAGGTCCTTCTTCGACTCGGGCAGCAGGTAGAGGCCGCTGAGGAAGAAGGTCATCTTCGCGTCGTGCTCCTGGGCCAGCCGGCGGAACCGGGCGAACAGGCCGTTGTCGAGCTCGCCGGCGCCGTCCCAGGAGAAGACCACGAACTGCGGCGGGCGCCGGCCGGGCTCCAGCCGCTCGGGGACGGGCTGGTGCGGCTGGGCGCCGGTGTCCGAGGTGGAGCCGTCACCGATCAGGACGGCCTGCGGCTGGGGGGCCGGGGCCGGGGTGGGGGTGCTGCCCTGCTCGTCGGCCGCGCCGGTGGCCGGGGCGGCGGTGCCTTCCGCCCGCTGCCCGCCGGTGGCGTGGTTGCTGCCGCAGCCGGCCGCCAGGGTGGCGGCGGTGGCGGCGCCGGCCGTCAGCAGGGTGCGGCGGGAGAGGGCTTCCATGGTCACTCCGTTCGTGGGGCGGGGGCTGCGTGCGGGAGTGCGGAGTCCGGTCGGCCGGACGGACGGGGCGACCCGTAACCGGGTCAGCATGGCACGGGGGCGGGGCCGGTCGAAGAGGCGCAGCGCGCGGTCGTGACCGATCGCCCGAACGCCGCAACCGATCGGGCCCGTCGAACCGTCGATATTTCGTGGCGGGTGTGTTCCCGCGGCGCCCGCCCCCGCGGCGCGGCCGTCGCGCTCCGCGACCGGACGCCCACGGGGAGCAGGGAAGGAGCCGTCCTCCCTGCCGATCGGCGGGTGCCGGTACGACCGTCGTACCGACGTGCCTTACAGTCCGTTCCGGTTGAATGTTTCCCAGGAAACTCCCAGGAAGCGGGGGTCCGTCGGCAGAGGGGAGCGCCCGTGGGCGTCCAGCGGAGCAGGGGGCCCTGGCCGGGCACCCTGGCGGCCGGGGCCGCGCTGGTGCTCGGTGCCTGGCTGCTGCACGACGGGGGCCCGTCGCTGCCGCCCGCGCCGGGGGCCGGACAGGCCCAGGCCGGGATCGCGCCGGTCTCCGTCGTCCCGCCGCTGGGGCCGTCCGCGCCGACCCGGATCCGCATCCCGGCGGTGCGCCTGGACGCCCCGGTGACGCCCCTCGGGCTGGACGCCGACGGCCGCCTCCAGGCGCCGCCCGAGGCGGACCGGAACCTGGCGGGCTGGTTCCGCGGCGGGGCCAGCCCCGGCCAGCGGGGCACCGCGATCCTGGCGGGACACGTCGACAACAAGGCCGGCCCCGCGGTCTTCTATCATCTGGGCGCGCTCCGTCGCGGGGATCGGATCGAGATCGCCCGGGCGGACGGCGCCACCGCCGTCTACCAGCTCTACGCCATCGAAGTGCACGACCGAAAGGACTTCCCGGACGATCGGGTCTACCGTCAGGCCACTGACGCGCAGCTGCGGGTGATCACCTGCGGCGGTTCGTACAGCGAGGAGCACGGCTACGACGCCAACGTCGTCGCCTACGGCTTCCTGGCCGACACCACCCCGCCGGGCAAAGCCGCATGAGCACGCTGACCCTTGCCACCCGCTGGAACCCGATCGACTGGCCGCTCACCGAGGGCCTGATCCCGCACGCCGTGCTGGCGGCCGGCTGGGCGGCGCTGTTCGCGCTCGCCGTCGGCCGCGGCCGGAGCTGGTGGCGGGTGCGCCTGCCCGCCGCGCTCCTCACCGCGGCGGCGCTGAGCTGGCTGCTGGACGCCGTGGTGGACGGCTGGTGGCACCCCTTCCCGGAGGGCACGCCCCGGTACGTCACCTGGTGGATAGCCATCGCCCTGACCGGGCTCTGCCTCGCCGGCTTCCGGATGCGCCGGCTCACCTGGCGGCGGCGGGGGCTCGCACTGGGCCTGTGCGGCCTGGTGGTCCTGATGTCCTCCTCCGAGGTCAACATCGGCTTCGGCCAGTTCCCGAGCGGGCGCGTGATGCTGGCGCCGTGGCTGACCAGGACGGACGGGCTGGTCGCCGACAAGGCGGGCCAGACCGTGGCCGCCCCGCCGGGCAGGACGCTGGAGGAGGTCTGGCAGCCCCCGGCGGGCCTGCCCGAGAAGGGCACCGTCTCGGTGGTGCCGATCCCCGGCACCAGGTCGGGCTTCAAGGCCCGCGACGCGTACGTCTACCTCCCGCCCGCCTACCACGCCAACCCGCGGCCGCTGCTGCCGGTGGTCGTGATGATCACCGGGCAGCCCGGGATCCCGGGGGACTGGGTGCTCTCCGCGCAGATCAACGAGGCGCTCGACGCCTACGCCGCGGAGCACGGCGGCCTCGCGCCGATCGTGGTGATGCCCGACCAGCTCGGCTCCACCTGGAACAACACGCTCTGCCTCGACTCCAGGATCGCCAGGACCCAGACCTACCTGGCCGAGGACGTCCCGAACTGGGTGCACCAGAACCTCCAGGCCGCGACCGGCCGCACGTCCTGGGCGATCGGCGGCGCCTCGATGGGCGGAACCTGCGCGCTCCAGCTCGGCGTCAACGCCCCCGACGTGTACGGCACGGTCCTCGACATGTCCGGGCAGGAGGAGCCGACCCTGGGCAGCCGGGAACAGACCGTCAAGGCCGCCTTCGGCGGTGACGAGAAGAAGTTCGACGCCGTCGACCCGCTCCAGGTGATGGCCCGCAAGAAGTTCCCGGACACCAACGTCGCGTTGGTCGTCGGCGAGACCGACGAGGAGTTCAGACCGCAGATGGAGAAGGTCTACCGGGCCGCCCAGGCGGCCGGAATGAGGGCCAAGTTCGACCTGATGCCGGGCGGCCACGGCTGGGTCGTCTTCCGGCCCGGCATCGCCCAGCAGCTCCCGTGGCTCGCCCAGCAGACCGGGCTGAGCCGGTGACGGCCGCCGGGACCGCCCTCGCCACCGTCGGCGAGCAGCGCCGGTCGGGGCCGGACGCGGAGCGCTCGGCCGAGCGCGGCACCGACCGGGCCCCGGTCACCCGGACGCCGGAGCCGCGCCCCCAGCGGGTGCGGCGGGCGGCCCGGGCGCTCGGCGGCCGGCTGCGCTCGGCGCCGCTGACGCTGGCCCTGCTGGCCGGGCTCTGGCTGCTCGGGGCGGCCACCGGCAGCCTGCGCCACGGCCCGTCGGACCACCTGCTGGAGCGGGCCGGGATCGGCCCGTCCACGCTGGCCGAGGGCCACTGGTGGGCGCCGGTCACCTCGATGGGCTGGTGCTCGGGCACCGGCTCGTACGTGTTCACCAGCCTGCTGCTGCTCCTGGTCGGCCCGGCCGCCGAGCACCGGCTCGGGCGGGTGCGCACCCTCGCGGTGCTGCTCGGCGGCCAGGTCGTCGGCACCCTGCTGGGCACCGGGCTGGTCGCCTTCGGCTCCTCGGCGGGGGAGCAGTGGACGGCCTCGGTGGCCGACCAGATCTCGGTCGGCCCCGGTGTCGGGCTGTTCGCGCTGGCCGCGGTCCTCGGGTACCGGCTCACCGTGCTCTGGCGCCGCCGGCTGCACCTGCTGGTGCTGCTCGTCCCGCTGGTGATGACGCTGTACGTGGGCCACCTGCAGAGCGTCCAGCGGTGCGCCGCCGCACTGCTCGGCCTCGGCCTGGGCGCGCTGGTCAGCCGGGGCCGTCCGCACCTGCGCACCCACCGCTCCTCGCACTCCGAGACCCGGGTGCTGGTCGCGCTCTGCCTGGTCGCCGCCGCCTGCGGACCGCTGCTCGCCTCGCTGTACGACAACGCCAGCGGGCCGTTCAACACCTTCTCGGAGCTGTACTTCTCGCACCGGCTCAGCCCGGACGAGGTGGCCGACTTCTGCGCGCTGTCGGCGCACGACTGCGCCCGGGCGCACGCCGTCGTCCGGATCTTCGACACCCCGGGCCGGATGATGGCCGCGCTGTTCCCGGCGCTGCTGCTGGTGCTCGCCGAGGGGCTGCGCCGGGGGCTGCGGTTCGCCTGGCTGGTCACGGTGGCCACCGAGCTGCTCTGGGCGGCGCTGCTGTGCTGGCTGTACCTGGACGCCGGGCCGGTCAGCCGGGACGTGGTGCAGTACTTCGTCGAGGCGCTGCTGCTGCCGCTGCTGACCACCGTCCTGCTGCTGGCCACCCGCAAGCGGTTCGCGCTGCGGCTGTCCGGCGGCTCGGTGCGCCGGCTGGCCGTGGTGCTCGGCGGTGCGGCGCTCGCCTCCGCGGCCGCCTACGTGGGGGTCGGGCGGCTGGTGGCGGGGGAGTTCGAGCCGGGGGCGTCCGCCCGCCGGCTGGTGGCCGGGCTGCCGGCCCAGTTCCTGCCGCCCGCGTACAACGACCTGCTGCCGGACTACCCGATCGCGGTCGGGCCGGTGGCGCGCTTCCTGGAGACGTACTGCGGGCTGGCGTTCTGGGTGGTCGCGCTGGCCGTGCTGCTGTCGGTCTTCCGCCGGCCGGTGCTGCACACCGACGCGGCGGCGGCCGCGCGGGCGCGGGCGCTGCTGACCGAGCACGGCGGCGGGACGCTCTCCTTCATCGCCACCTGGGACGGCAACCACTACTGGTTCGACGAGGGCGGCCGGGCGGCCGTCGCCTACCGGGTGGTGGGCACCGTCGCGCTGACCACCGGCGACCCGTTCGGCGCGCCGGAGGACCGGGCCCGGGCGGTGGCCGGCTTCGCCCGGTACTGCGACGCGCGCGGCTGGACGCCGTGCTTCTACAGCGTCTGCGGCGAGACCAGGGCCGCCGCCGCGCAGCTCGGCTGGCGCTCGGTGCAGGTCGCCGAGGACACCGTGGTGCCGCTGCCCGAGCTGGCCTTCACCGGCCGCAAGTGGCAGGACATCCGCACCGCCCTGAACAAGGCCGGGAAGCAGGGCATCTCCGCGGAGTGGTGGGCGTACCACGAGGCGCCGCTCGCGCTGCGCGAGCAGATCCGGGCGATCTCCGAGGAGTGGGTCTCCGAGAAGGGCCTGCCGGAGATGGGCTTCACGCTCGGCGGGCTGGAGGAGCTGGACGACCCGGACGTGCGGGTGCTGGTCGCGGTGGACGGGCAGCGGATGGTGCACGGGCTGACCAGCTGGATGCCGGTGTACGAGGACGGCGTGCCGGTCGGCTGGACGCTGGACTTCATGCGCCGGCGCTCGGACGGCTTCCGCGGCGTCAGCGAGTTCCTGATCGCCTCGGCCGCGCTCGGCTTCAAGGAGGAGGGCGCGCGCTTCCTGTCGCTGTCGGGCGCGCCGCTGGCCCGCACCGGGCAGGACGAGGAGCCCACCGGGCTGCAGCGGATGCTGGACTGGATGGGCAAGGCGCTGGAGCCGGTGTACGGCTTCCGCTCGCTGCTGGCGTTCAAGGCGAAGTTCCAGCCGGAGTACCGGCCGATGTACATGGCCTACCCCGACCCGGCCGCGCTGCCCGGCATCACCCGGGCGATCGGCAAGGCGTACCTGCCGCACCTGACGGCGGCGCAGGGCGTGCGGCTGATGCGCAAGCTCTCGGGCTGATCCGCCCGGGAGCGGGGCGCGCCTGCGGCCGTACGGGCTCCCCGGGCCCGGGTTGCCGCCGACGGACGCGGGTGGCGTCGGGCGCGGGGGCGCTCCCGGACGCCGGCGCCCGTCAGCCGAGCAGTTCGGCGAGCGCGCGGTCGGCGTCCAGGTGCAGGTGCTCCTCGCCCTCGGGGACGGCCAGCCGGCTGCGCCACAGGAAGCGGCGCAGGTCGGCGGTGTCGTACTGGAGCAGCGCGGTGCCCTCGGGGGCCCGCAGCTCCACCATGGTGCGCCGGCCGACCGCGGGCCGGACGTGGACGTCGCCGGCGCCGGTCGGCAGCTCGATGCCGGCCGAGAGCAGCTGGCGCGCGAAGACCCAGACGATGTCCTCGGTGTCCGGGCGTTCGGCGGGCTCGTCCAGCGAGAACTCGGCCGGGAAGGCCATCCGGACGGCCAGCGGGTCCTCGGGCAGGTAGGAGAGCACCACCCGCAGCCGGACGGAGCGGTGGGTGGAGAGGATCAGGCGGGCTTGGACGGTCTCTTCGACGGTGCGCACGGCAGGGTCCCTTCGGTTCGGTGCGGGGCCGCGCCAGGGGTACGTGGGGTCGGTGCGGCCTCACCTGGTGAGAGTGCCGGGACGCGTGGTGCTTACCGGGTTCCACGAGGTATCCGGAGTGATCCGGGTCACATCGATTTCCGGCCGCGCGGGCCCGGCACGGGGCCTCGCCTGGAGGCCCGAACGGCGCCGGACCGGTAGGCTGGGCGGGTTGTCCGATCGCCGCCCGACCGCGGGGCGAGGCCGCAAAACCGCCTCTGACCTGCGATGATCCCCCTCGGAGACCGTGAGTACTGCCGCCGCCTCCTCGATGCCGCTGTTCTCCGACGTGCCGGAGCCGCAGGCCCCCGCCCGCTCCGCCGGGCACGCCGCGCCCGCCGCGTCGCACCACCTCTCCCCGGCCTTCCCCGGCCGCGCCCCCTGGGGCACCGCGGGCAGGCTGCGGGCCTGGCAGCAGGGTGCGCTGGACAAGTACATCGAGACGCAGCCGCGCGACTTCCTCGCGGTCGCCACCCCGGGCGCCGGAAAGACCACCTTCGCGCTCACCCTGGCCTCGTACCTGCTGCACAACCACCTGGTGCAGCAGGTGACGGTCGTCGCGCCGACCGAGCACCTGAAGAAGCAGTGGGCCGAGGCCGCCGCCCGGATAGGCATCCGGCTGGACCCGGCGTACTCCTCCGGGCCGCTCTCCCGCGACTACCACGGCATCGTGGTCACCTACGCGGGCGTCGGGGTCAACCCGATGCTGCACCGCAACCGCACCGAGGCCCGCAAGACCCTCGTGATCATGGACGAGATCCACCACGCCGGTGACTCCAAGTCCTGGGGCGAGGCCTGCTTCGAGGCCTTCGAGCCGGCCACCCGCCGGCTCGCGCTGACCGGTACGCCCTTCCGCTCGGACACCAACCCGATCCCGTTCGTGGCGTACGAGGCGGGCGCCGACGGCATCCGCAAGTCCGTCGCCGACTACACCTACGGCTACGGGCACGCGCTGGCCGACCACGTCGTGCGCCCGGTGATCTTCCTCAGCTACAGCGGCAACATGCGCTGGCGCACCAAGTCCGGCGACGAGCTGGAGGCCCGGCTCGGCGAGCCGATGACCAAGGACCTGATCGCCCAGGCCTGGCGCACCGCGCTGTCCCCGCAGGGCGAGTGGATCCCGGCCGTGCTTCAGGCCGCCGACCGCCGCCTCACCGAGGTCCGCAAGGCGATCCCGGACGCCGGCGGACTGGTCATCGCCACCGACCAGAACGTGGCCCGGGCGTACGCCAAGATGCTGCGCGAGATCAGCGGCGAGAAGGTCACCCTGGTCCTCTCGGACGAGGCCGAGGCGTCCAAGCGGATCTCCGACTACGCGGCGGGCACCTCGCGCTGGATGGTCGCGGTCCGCATGGTGTCCGAGGGCGTCGACGTGCCGCGGCTGTGCGTCGGGGTGTACGCGACCTCGATCTCCACCCCGCTGTTCTTCGCCCAGGCCGTCGGCCGCTTCGTGCGCGCCCGCAAGCGCGGCGAGACCGCCTCGGTCTTCCTGCCGACCATCCCGCTGCTGCTGGGCTTCGCCAACGAGATGGAGCTCCAGCGCGACCACGTGCTGGACCGGCCGAAGAAGGAGGGCGAGGGCCTCTTCGACGAGGAGGACCGGCTGCTCGCCGAGGCCGAGCGGGCCCACGACGGGCCGGACGGCGCGGGCGGCGAGGAGTTCTCCTACGAGGCGCTGGGCTCCGACGCGGTCTTCGACCGGGTGCTGTACAACGCCATGGAGTTCGGCATGCAGGCCCACCCGGGGAGCGAGGAGGAGGAGGACTACCTCGGCATCCCGGGCCTGCTGGAGCCGGACCAGGTGCAGATGCTGCTCCAGAAGCGCCAGCACCGGCAGATCCAGCGCAGCAGGACCAAGCCCGCCGAGGAGGCCGACCTGCTGGAGCTGCCGGCCGAGCAGCGGCCGGTGGTCACCCACCAGGAGCTGCGGGACCTGCGCAAGGAGCTGAACACGCTGGTCGCCGCCTGGCACCACCGCACCAACCAGCCCCACGGCACCATCCACAACGAGCTGCGCCGCCAGTGCGGCGGGCCGCTCACCGCGCAGGCCACCGCCAACCAGCTGAAGGCCCGGATCGCGAAGATCCGGGAGTGGGCCAAGTAGCCGGTCCGGGAGCAGGCCGCGCGGCCGCCGCGGGGGCCGGCCGCGGAGCCGCCGCCGGGGGCGGGCACCGCGCGGCGCCCGCCCCCGGCGCGTCCGGACATCGGACCGGGGGCGCGTCCGGGCCCTGACGCACCCGCCGGTTCGCGGTGATTCGTCCCGAATCGGGGGCGGTGTCGGAGTCGATCACGCCCGAATTTTGGACAACCACTTCCGCCGCGACATTTCCTTCACTACCTTTCCCCCACGCTCTCCCGCCGGGCAACCCCCGCGGAACGGCGCCGCAGGGCCGTGCGCGTCAAGGACGACGCCGTACGGTCCGAGCGCGGCCACCCCCGCCTGCGCGCGACACCGGCCTTGGAACGGCGCCGCCCGCCCGCGAGCGCCGCGGAAAGGATTGCCCCGTCGTGACTGCCGAGACCTCCCAGACCCTGGACCGCGGCGTCCGGGTCCTCAAGCTGCTCGCCGACTCCGAGCGGGGGCTCACCGTGACCGAGCTGGCCGCCCGCCTGGCCGTCAACCGGACCGTGGTCTACCGGCTGCTGGCCACCCTGGAGCAGCACGGCCTGGTCCGCCGGGACATCGGCGGGCGCGCCCGGGTCGGCCTCGGCGTGCTGCGCCTCGCGCACCGGGTGCACCCGCTGCTGCGCGAGGCCGCGCTGCCGGCCCTGCGCAGCCTCGCGGAGGACCTCGGCGCCACCGCCCACCTGACCCTGGTGGACGGCAACGAGGCGCTGGCCGTCGCCGTGGTCGAGCCCAGCTGGACCGACTTCCACGTCGCCTACCGGACCGGCCTGCGCCACCCGCTCACCGAGAGCGCGGCCGGCCAGGCGATCCTGGAGGCGCGCACCTTCCCCAGCCAGCGCCGGCCCGAGCAGGGCTTCGTCATCACCCGGGCGGAGGAGCAGTCCGGGGCCAGCGGCGCGGCCGCCGCGCTGGTCGGGCTGAGCGGCATCGAGGGCAGCGTCGGCGTGGTGATGCTGAACGGCATGGTGCCCGAGCGGGTCGGCCCCCGGGTGGTGGAGGCGGCGACCGAGGTGGCCGACGCCCTGAGGTAGCGCCCGCACCCGTCGGCCGGGTGTGTTTGGATTCCCCTTGTGCCCGACACCAAGCTGCCCCAGGCCCTCACCTCCCCGCGGACCCGCGCGCTCACGCTGTGCGGGGCGCTGGTCACCGCGCTGTTCGGGGTGGCCGCGTTCGTCCCGCTGCCGTACACCATCACCTGGCCGGGCCTGACCGCGGACACCCTGGGCTCGTACCAGGGCAAGCCGGTGCTCACGATCACCGGGGCGCCGCTGCGCAGCACCGAGGGGGAGCTGCGGATGGTCACCATCACGGCGACCAACGCCGGGCAGAAGAACACCTTCTGGCGCTCGATGCAGGCCTGGTTCGACCCGAAGGAGGCGGTGCGCCCGACCGAGACGGTCTACCCGGAGACCAATCCGGTGAAGGCCGACGAGGCGACCGCCCAGCAGATGGCCGAGTCCCAGGACGCCGCCACCGCGGCCGCGCTGGGCTACCTCCACCTGTCGCCCGACCAGGTGAAGGTCAGGGTCGACCTGGGCGAGGTCGGCGGCCCGAGCGCCGGCCAGATGCTGGCGCTCGGCATCGTCGACAAGCTGGCCGGCGACGGCAGGGGCGGCGACCTCACCGGCGGGCTCACCGTCGCCGGCACCGGCACCATCGACAAGGACGGCACCGTCGGCCCGGTCGGCGGCGTCCCCCTGAAGACGCAGGCGGCCGCCCGGGACGGTGCGACGGTGTTCCTGCTGCCCAGGGACGAGTGCGCGGACGCCAGGGTGAACACCCCGGCCTCGCTGCGCCTGGTGCCGGTCGGCACCCTCGGCGAGGCGGTCTCCGCCCTCCAGGCGCTGAAGAGCGGCGGCAGCGTCCCCTCCTGCTGACCGGGGCGCCGGGGCCGCCGGCCCCGGCGGGGTCAGATCCCGAAGGCCATCGAGGCGAAGTCGTCGCCCAGCCGGGTGTCCAGCTGGGCGGCGATCCCGGCCAGCCGGTGGGCCTGGGCCATCGGCAGCGACACCGAGATCGCGCCGATCCCGCTGCCCGCGACGATCGGCACCGCGGCGCCCGCCGAGCCCATCTCGTACTCCTGGAACTGGGTGATCGGGACGCCCCGCCGCGGGCCCCGGCGCGCCAGCAGCGGCAGGCAGGCCGGGTCGCGCAGGGTGTACGGGGTGAACGGCACCATCGGGTAGCGCGCCAGGTGGTCCCGGCGCTCCTCGGCGGTCATCAGGGCCAGCACGGTCTTGCCGGCCGCGGTGGCGTGCGCGCCGAACCGGAAGCAGTCCCGGGCGACCAGCGGCGCGCCGGGTGCCTCGGCGGCCTCGACCAGGTCCACCTCGCCGTCCCGGTACCAGGCGAAGTAGACCGCGGCGGACAGCTCGTCGGCGAGCATGCCGAGCAGCGCCTTGAGCCGGGCCCGGCCGCTCACCGGGCCGTCGTACCGGATCAGCCCGGCGACGGCGGGGCCGGTGAGGTAGAGGCCGCTGCGGCGCTCCAGGTAGTGGTCGTGCACCAGGGTGCGCAGCAGGTGGTAGGCCGTGCCCAGGGCGAGTTCGGTGTCCCGGGCGAGCTGCTTGGCGGTGGCGCCCTTGGGGTAGCGGGCGGCCGCCTCCAGCAGGCGCAGGGCACGCTGGGCGGAGGCGATGAGAGTGGGGGCGGGACTGTTCGCCGGGACCGCGTCCGTCATGCGGCGAGGGCTTGTAGAACGTTCATATACAAATTTTGCGGCGTCGGCGCCCCGGCCTTGTGCCAGATCGGCGCGCCGGACGGCACGGATCCTCCTACTCGGCGGCGGCCTGGTCGACCAGCGGCAGGATCCGGTACGGAACCGGGTTCTCCAGCACGATCGCGGTGGACGAGCGGACGATCCCGTCGAAGCCCAGCACCCGGTCGATCACCCGTTGCAGGTCGGCGTTGGACCGGGCCACGATCCGCACCAGCATGTCCCCGATCCCGGTGATGGTGTGCAGCTCCAGCACCTCCGGCACGCTCGCCAGGTGCGCCCGCACGTCCGCGCCCTGGCCCTGGGAGATCTCCAGGGTGGCGAAGGCCGTCACCGGGTAGCCGATCGCCGCCGGATCCACCTCGGGGCCGAAGCCGCCGATCACGCCCTTCGCCTGGAGCCGGTCCAGCCGGGCCTGCACGGTGCCCCGGGCGACCTGGAGCCGGCGCGAGCACTCCAGCACCCCGATCCGGGGCTCCTCGGCGAGCAGCCGGATCAGCCGGCCGTCCAGGGCGTCGATGGCGTCGTTCGTACTGCCCACGATGGAATTCCCTTGCGGGGCAGCGGGGTTGGGGGAGTCGGGGGAGCGCGGGGCGTGGGCGGGGGGCATTCGCGACACCGTCCTGTGGTGGGCATTCTGTACAGCGGCGCGGCCGATTCTCCCGCTCCGGGGCACAGCTTGACCAGGAGGAAACGGAACAGTTGCGCGCAGGTCGGCCCGGCGCCACCCTCCAGCCACACCCCCGTGCGAAGGGCCCCGCCCCGGCGCCGGGGGCGGGCACGATGGTCCGTACGCCTACCGGGAGGGCAGTCATGACCGACACCGCCGCCGAACCCGCCCTCTTCGGGGCCGGCCTGCCACCGGACCCGGCGCAGGCGGGGCCGCTGCCGCTGGGCCGCGCCGACGCGGTGGTCTTCGCGGTCGCCGACGCCGAGCGGGCGGCCCGCCGCTACTGCGCCGCGCTGGGGCTGCGCTGCACCGCGTACGCCGGGCCGGAGACCGGCGAGCGGGAGCTGGTCTCCTACGTGCTCGCCGCGCCGGGCACCCGGATCGTGCTCACCTCCCCGGGCCGGGCCGCCGGCCCGCGCGGCCGGGAGCTGACGGCGTACCTGGACCGGTACGGCGACGGGGTGCTGGACCTCGCGGTGAGCGTTCCGGACGTGTACTACGCCTACGACTACGCGGTGGACCGGGGCGCGCTCTCGCTGGCCGAGCCGCACGAGGCGCGGGACGACTACGGCGCGGTGGTGCTGGCCACCATCGGGGTGCCGGGCGGGAGCAGGCACACCCTGGTGGACCGGGCCGGGTACGCGGGGCCGTACCTGCCGGGGTACGTGCCGTGCGAGGGGTTCTGACGGCCGGTCGGGGGAGCGGTGCGTGGGCCCCGTCGGGAGGGCGGGTCAGCGGACGACCGTCTCCACGATCGGCTCGTGGCCGTTCCAGGAGGCGATGACCGAGTTGGTCTCGGTGTCCCGGACGAAGTCGACCCGGAGCCACTGGCCGACCGTCCACACCTGCATCTGCCAGCCCGGGTCCGGGGTGGCGGAGACCAGGGTGGCCCGGTCCGGCTTGAGGTCCAGCGCGACCTTGCCGCCCGGGACGGGGTAGCTGCGCACCGTGGACGTCGCGGTGGCGGTGGGCACGGGCCGGCGGGCGGGCGCAGCGGTGGCGGCGGTGGTGGCGGGGGCCGGGGCGTGCGGGGCGGCGGCCGTGGTGGCGGGAGCGGTGGCGGTGTTCGAGGAGCCCGTCGGGGAAGGGGTCGTGGACGGTGCGGCGGAGTGCGGCTGCTCCGGCCCGGCGGGCGCGGAGTGCGGTGTGCCGTCGGCCTTCGGGGAGGGCAGCGGCAGCGCCGTGGGCTGCTCGAACGCGGCGCCGGTCAGCACCGCGTGCACGCCGAGCCAGGACAGCGCCACCGCCGCCCCGGTGGCCGCCGCCCAGGCGCCGAGCTGTACCAGTCCGTTCCGCATCGTCCGCACATCCTGCCGTATTTCCAAACGGATGGAGAGCGGCACCCCCGGTATTCGGCAGGGGAGTTGCACAATGTCCGGACCCACCCCCGTGGTACAGACCACTGACCGGCGATGGCGTACCGTGCAGGCCCATGGCAACAGTGCTCGTGGTCGAGGACGACCCCTTCGTACGTTCCGCCCTCATCCGCCACCTGACCGACACCGGCCACGCGGTCCGCAGCGTGGGCACAGCGCTGGAGGCGCTGCGGGAGGTCGCCCAGGTCGGCTGTGACCTGGTGATCCTCGACCTCGGCCTGCCCGACCTGGACGGCAGCGAGGCGCTCAAGATGATCCGGGGCCTGACCAACGTGCCGGTGATCATCTCCACCGCCCGGGACGACGAGGCCGAGATCATCAGACTGCTCAACGACGGCGCCGACGACTACCTGGTGAAACCTTTCTCCGGGGAGCACCTCAGCGCCCGGATGACCGCCGTGCTGCGCCGCTTCTGCGGCGGCGCGGCGCCCGTGGCCCAGGTGCTGCGGGTCGGCGGGCTGGCCATCGACCTCCAGCGGCGGGAGGCCGCGCTGGACGGGCGGCAGCTCGACCTGACCCGCCGTGAGTTCGACCTGCTGGCCTTCCTGGCCGCCCGGCCCGGCGTGGTGGTCCCGCGCAAGGAGATCCTCGCCGAGGTCTGGCAGCAGACCTACGGCGGCGACCAGACCATCGACGTCCACCTCTCCTGGCTGCGCCGCAAGCTCGGCGAGACCGCCTCCAACCCCCGCTACCTGCACACCGTCCGGGGCGTCGGGGTCCGGCTGGAAGCCGCCGGAGGGCCGGAGGAGCACCGGACATGAGGCGCTTCGGGCGCTCGCTGCGCTGGGCCCTGATCAAGGCCGCGGTGGCCGGCACCACCATGGTCGCGCTGGCCTTCCTGATCCCGCTCGGGATGATGGTCCAACAGACCGCTCGGGACCGCGCCTTCACCGCCGCCGAGCGGCAGGCCGCGGCGCTCGGGCCGGCCCTCGCGATCACCACCGACGAGGAGTCGATCAACCGGGCCCTGGCCAGCACGGACGCCGGCGGGCAGGGGCGGATGGCGGTGCACCTTCCGGCGGCCGGGCAGCCCGCCGGGACGGGCGGGGCCGATGCGGGGCACGGCGCGGGGCCGGGAGCGGGCGGGGCCGACGCGGGGCACGGCGCGGGGCCGGAAGCGGGCGGCCCCGGGGTGGCCGCCGCCGGGGCCGGCGAGCCCGGGGGGCCGGTGCTGGGGCAGGGGCGCGCCGCCACGGCCGACGTGGCCACGGCCGGCGGCCAGGGCCGCTCCTTCACCGTGCAGGTGGCCGGCGGGTACGCCCTGCTCCAGCCGGTCGCGGTGGACACCGGGCGCACCGCGGTGGTCGAGGTCTTCGTGGCCGAGAGCGACCTCACCCGGGGCGTCGCCACCGCCTGGCAGGTGCTCTCCGCGGTGGCGCTCGGCCTGGTCGCCATCTCGGTGCTGGTCGCCGACCGGATGGGCAGCCGGATCGTCGCCTCCGCGCAGAAGCTCGCCGCCGCCGCCCGCTCGCTCGGCGCCGGGAACCTCTCGGTGCGCGTCCCGGTCGAGGACCGGCAGGCGGCGGGCAGCCCCGAGGAGCTGCGCGAGGCCGGCCAGGCGTTCAACACCATGGCCGACCGGGTCGTCCAACTCCTCGCCGCCGAACGGGAGCTGGCCGCCGACCTGTCGCACCGGCTGCGCACCCCGCTGACCGTGCTGCGGCTCAACGCCGCCTCGCTCGGCGAGGGCGACGCGGCCGACGCCACCCGGCACGCCGTCGCCCAGCTGGAGCGCGAGGTCGACCAGATCATCCGCTCGGCCCGCCGCGCCCCCGAGGACGCGCCCGCCGTCGCGGTCGGCTGCGACGCCGCCGAGGTGGTCCGGGAGCGGGTCGCCTTCTGGTCGGCGCTGGCCGAGGACGAGGGACGCCGCTGGGAGCTGGCCGGCGCCGAACGGGCGGCGCCGGTGCCCGTCCAGCGCGCCGACCTGGCCGCCGCCGTCGACGTGCTGCTCGGCAACGTCTTCCGGCACACCGCCGTCGGCACCGCCTTCTCGGTCGACGTGCTGGCCACCGACTGCTCGGTGATCGTGCTGGTCGGCGACGCCGGACCGGGGTACAGCGACCCGGCCGCCGCCCTCAAGCGCGGCGAGGGCCACGGCGGCGAGGGCTCCACCGGCCTCGGCCTGGACATCGTCCGCAAGCTCGCCGAGTCCACCGGCGGGGACGTCGCGCTCGGCCGCTCCGCGGTGCTCGGCGGCGCCGAGACCCGGCTGCGGCTGCGCACCGGGGCGCAGGAGGCACCGCCCGCGCGGGGCGGACGGCGGCGGACCAGGGGCGCGCTGTTCCCGAAGTGACGCCGGCCGGCCCTGCCCGGCGGCGGTCTTCCTTAACAGGGGACTAAGGGAGTTCTACCCCTCGCTCAGCCCGTCCTCCGCACCCCCGGGCCGCCGCTAGCGTCGGTCGCACCGGCCACCCCGCCGCCGACCCGACCCCGGCCGTCACCCCCACGGCGGCCGGTGTGCCCGTTCCCCCGGTCGGCGTCGGGGCCGGTTCCGTCCCGGCCCGCCGGGGCGACCTCCGTGGCCAGGGCCGTTTTGCCACGCTGCGTAGTCAATCGTGTCCGGTCCCGTCCGAACGGCATCCGGTATCGTCGCTGGTTGGCCGAGCCGTGGACGGAGTGGACAGTGACAGCGGTGCAAGACGAGCGCAGCCCGGTGCGGACCGCACCCGACCCCTCGGCGGCCCCCCTGTCGGACCGGCTGCGCCGCTCCCTCGGCGCCCCCGTCCGGGCGCTGCGCGAGGCCCCCCGCCGACCGCTGCTGGCGGCCTCCGCCGTGGCGCTGTTCTCCCTGCTGGTGTACGCGGTGGTCCGCCACTTCGTCCACACCTCGATGGTGGACATGATCGTCTACCGGGCCGAGGGCGCCGCCGTGGCCGACGGCACCGACCTGTACGCGCTGCGCGTCACCGAGTGGAACCTGCCCGCGACCTACCCGCCGTTCGCGGCCATGCTGTTCGTCCCGACCACCTGGTTCCCGATCCCCTTCCTCCGGGTGGCGATCACTCTCGGCAACCTCGGGCTGCTCGCCCTGCTGACCCACCTGTCCTTCAAGCTGGCCGGCTGGCCGCGCCGCGAGCTGCGGGCGATCGGCGTGGTGCTGGTGACCGGCCTCGGCGTCTGGCTCGAACCGGTGTTCACCACGCTCCGCTACGGCCAGATCAACCTCGCGCTGGCCTGCCTGGTCCTGTGGGACCTCACCCGGCCGGACGGGCGGCGCAGCAAGGGCGTGGCGATCGGCATCGCCGCCGGCATCAAGCTCACCCCCGGTCTGTTCGCGGTCTACCTGCTGCTCACCGGCCGGATCCGGGCCGCCTTCGTGGCGGGCTTCACCTTCCTCGGCACCTTCCTGCTCGGCGCCCTCGTCCTGCCCGACGCCACCCGGGGCTTCTGGACCGAGTACCTCTACGACTCCTCCCGGGTCGGCAAGACCTGGATCGTCGACAACCAGTCGATGCGCGGCGCCTTCGCCCGCCTGCTGCACAGCGCCGACCCCGGCACCCTGGCCACCGTCGGCTCCGGCCTGGTCGCGCTGGCGGGCCTGGGCGTCGCCGCCTGGGCCGCGCGCAGCGGCCGCTGGCTGCCCCGGTCAGAGGCCTGGGGCGTCTGCTGCGCCGCCGTCACCGCCGTCCTGGTCTCGCCGATCAGCTGGACCCACCACTGGGTCTGGTGCGTGCCGATGCTCGTCCTGCTCGCCGCCGAGGCCTCGGTCGAGCACGCCCGCCCGGCCGGCGTCCGCCGACTGCGCTGGCGGGCCGCCTTCTGGGCCACCCTGCTCGGCTTCCTGTCCTTCGCGATGTGGGCCGCGAAGCCGGTCGGCGCGGCCGTCCTCGACATGGCGCCCTGGCGCCAGCTGCCGACCTCCGTCTACCCGTGGGTCGGGCTCTGCTTCCTGCTCGCCGCCGCCGTCCGGATAAGGGCCCGGCGGCTGTCGGCGGGCGCGCCGCTGGTCCGGCTGCCCGGACAGCGGGACGCCGGTGGCCCGGACGCCGCCCGCGGCCGTCAGCAGGCCCCCGCGGCCCGCTGAGCCGGCGGGGGCGCCGCTGCGGCTCCCCTGCTGCTGGTTCCCGGGGTGTTCGCGTGCTTCCCCGGGGCCGTCTCCGTGGCCGCGGTCGTCCTCGTGTCCGTCCTCGGGGCCGCGGCCGTGGTCCGGTCCGTGCGCGGGGGCGGGCCGGTGCTGCTGTACGTGCCAGTGCACGCTGCGGCGCATGCCTAGGCGAGCAGTTCGGCGAGCGAGCCGTCCATGTCCAGCGCGGCCAGCTCGCTGCCCGGCGGGACGAGCCGGTGCGCCCGCTCCAGCCAGGCCGCGACGGCCGGCAGCGGGGCCTCCAGCAGCGCGTCCCCGGCGGGCGAGCTGAGCGCCAGACAGAGCACGCTGCGCCGCCCCGAGCGGGTCGGCCAGATCCGCACGTCGCCCTGGCCGCACGGGCGGAAGGTGCCCTCGACCAGCAGCTCGCGGGCGAACACCCAGGTCACCGGGGAACCGGTGTCCAGGTGGAAGGTGATGTACACCGCGTACGGGTCGTGGCTGCCGTAGGACAGCCGGGCCGGGACGGGGACGCTGTGCTCCGGGGAGAGCACCAGGCTGAGCTCCAGCTCGTGCTCGACGACGCTGACGGGACGCTCCATGATCGTCTTCCTCTCTGCCTTCGGGCGGTGCCCGGTTTCGGGCCCCTGTGACCTGTGAGAGGGCGGTCCGCACGGGCTCTTACACACGTTTCCGGGATTTCTTCGGGAAGTTTGGTGAGGGTGGTGAACGGCGGATGGCACGGCGCGCGAGCCACCGCCATGCGCTGGGTTCCTTACCGTGAGCCGTCCTTCGCTGTCCGGGGAATCGCGAACTTTCCGTCGCGGCGCCGATGAGGTACTACCCTTTGTGACTGCCCGGCGACTGTCCGCCCATCGGCGGCGCCCCCACGCGCGCCGAGCGCCGGGCGCGCGCCGGGTCGTGCGCGCGGGTGGAAGCGTCCGCGCTGGTCGGGCCCGGTCGGCCCGCACCCGTCCTCGACAGGACCTGCCAGGAAGAAGACCCCCATGACGGACCGCCCCTTCGCCGCCGACGGCGACCCGGCCGTCGCACCCGGGCCCGGTTACTACCCCGATCCCTCCATCCCCGGCTTCGTCCGGTACTGGGGCGGCTCGTCCTGGGTGCCCGGTACCAGCCGGCCCGCCCCCGCCGAGGGCGAGGTGCTGCGGCCGCCCCGGTACGCGACCCGGCGGCCCGCCCCGGACGGCGGCCCGGCGGCGCGGACGGTGCCGCCGCCGGTGGCGCCGGCGGCGGGCACGGCGGGGCCGGGGGTCGAGGCGGTGCCGGAGGCGGTGGCGCAGGTGCAGGCCGGGCTGCCGGCGGGTGGGGGCGACACCGGGCCGGTGTACCTCGACCAGACCTCGGGCGGGGCGTCCTTCGTGCTCGGGCCACGGGTGGCGGAGGTGATCGGCGGGCCGGTGTTCCGGACGGTGGACGGTCCCGGGGTGGCGTCGGGGGGCCCGTCGGGGGTGTCGTCGGGCCTCGGCGGTGGCGGACGGCCGGTCGGGGGCGCCGGGGCGGCCGAGGCGGCCGGGGTGGTCGAGGAGCCGCCGGCCGGCGCGGCGGTGCCCGGGGTGGACCGGCCTCCGATGACGTCCCCGGTGCCGTCCTCGGTGCCCTCCCCGGGCGGTGGTGCGGCCCCCGTCGCGGCCGCCGGGGAGTCCGGCTGGCAGGCCGATCCGCGGGCGCAGCGGGGCCTGATGGAGACGGGGGACGCGCCGCGCTGGGTCTCCTGGGGGGTGCTTCCGGAGGCGCTCGAAGCGGAGGAGGGGCGCGCGGAGCCGGAGCGCGCTCCGGTTGCCGTGGAGCTGGCCGCCGCGGGTGCCCCCGCCGTGGCGACGGCGGTGCGGGAGGCGCCGGTTCCGGCGGTGCTGGCCTCGGGCCCGGTGCCGGTGGTCGGCGAGCGGGCGGTCCCGGCCGCGGCCCCGGCGCGGGGCCCGGCTCGGGGCCCGGCCGCCGCCGCGGCGACCGCCGCCGTCCCCGCCCGCCAGGCCCCGCTGCCGGCCGTGCGGACCGCCCGGGGGACCGCCGTCCAGCCCCGGCCCTCCGCCGTCGCCGCCCCCGCCTCCACCCGGGCCTCCCGGACCGCTCGCACCACCCGGATCGCCACCCCGGCCGGCCTCGGCCGCCGGCTGGCGGCGCGGGCGGTGGACACCGTCGTGCTGCTGGTGGTCGCGGTCGCCGCCGGCATCCCGCTCGGCCGCTCCGTCTCCGACCACCTCCAGCAGAAGGTCGACCAGGCCCGGATGGCCAGCGCCCTGACCCGGCGGCAGGTCCAGGTCTGGCTGGTGGACGACGTGGTGCTGGGGAAGGTCGGGGTGCTGATCGGCATCCTGCTGTTCGTCAGCCTGCTCTACGAGGTGCTGCCGGTCGCCCGTACCGGCCAGACCTTCGGCAAGCGGCTCGCCCGGATCCGGGTGGTGGACGCCGCCTCCCCGGCGGCCCGCACCAGGCTGAGCCTCGGCCGCTCGCTGCTCCGCTGGGTCGTGCGGCAACTGGGCGCGGTGCTGCTGCTCGGCCTGGTCTGGCCGGTGTTCGACCGCACGGCGCGGCGGGGCTGGCAGGACCGCGCGGCCCGGACCAGGGTGGTGCGCGGCTGAGGGTCGGCAGGGGCCAAGAGCAAAACGGACAAAATGTCCCGAACATCGAGAATGTGCGGTGTTCTACTCGGGGACATGAGCACCCACGACCCCTCAGGCTCCCAGCCGGAGGGGGGCGGCAAGCCCTCCTTCGACAAGCAGCCCCCGCAGTCGGGCGGCGGCACGCCGGAAGGCGAGCCGTCGGGCCCGACCCCGTCCCACGACCCGTCCGACGGCCCCGGCGCCTACCAGGGCACCTACGGCGGGAGCCCGTACGGCGCCCCGACCCCCGGTCAGGACCCGTACGGCCAGGCCCCCTACGACCAGCCGCCGCCCGGCGGCGGCTACGGCACCGGCTACGGCCCCGGCGCGTACGGCACCCCGGGCGCCGGCCCCGTCCCCGGCATGCCGCCCATCGGCACCTGGTCCAAACGGATCCTCGCCCGGCTGATCGACTACGTCCTGATGCAGGCCGTCGGCGTCCTCGTGGTGGGCCCCTTCAGCGACCTCAGCACGCGCAACGGCTCCACCGAGGCGTTCTGGCTCGGCTGCGCCCTCTACCTCGTCTACGAGGCCCTGATGCTCAGCCGGGACGGCCAGACCCTCGGCAAGAAGGCCATGAAGATCCGCGTCGCCATGCTCGTGGACGGCAGCAAGCCCACCCAGTCCGCCGCCTGGACCAGGGCCGCCGTCTTCATCCTCCCCGCCGTGGTCTGCTGCGCCGCGCTCTGGTGGATCGTCGACGGCTTCTTCGGCGTCTTCGACAAGCCCTACCGGCAGTGCCTGCACGACAAGGCCGCGAAGACCGTGGTCGTCACCACGGAGGTCTGAGCGGAGCGGCGCAACGCGCCCGCGCCCGGCGGCGGTTCAGCGCTGCCGGGCGTACGCGTGTGCGGCGGCAGCCGCGGTGGGGCGGCGCGCACCCGCCGGGTCCGCGGGGGCCGCCGGCGCGGCCGCCCCGGCCGCCCCGGCCGACATCGACAGCACCGTCACCGCGGTGCCGAGCGCCAGCGCGAACCCCACCAGCACCGCGACCGCCAGGACGCCGGAGGCGCCCGACACGGCCAGCAGTGCCACCGTGGTGGCGACGACGGTGAACGAGCCGAGACAGGCCTGGGCGGCGGAGGGGCGCGGCATGGCAGGAGTCCTTCGCGCGTCGGGGGAAACGGGCCGTGGTGGTGCCGGTCCCGGTACTGCTACCCGGCGGGGGACGGGGGCCTCCGGCCCGGCCCCCGGCGGCGGGGGCAACGGGGGGCGCACGGGCTCACCCGGGGGTCGTCCGGCCCGGGCGCAACGGGCGGTGCGGGGGTTGCCGGGCGGTGCGGAGGCGGTCGCGAGGTCGGTACGGCTCGGTACGGTGAACCGTCCGACGACACCGCGCACGCACCACCGCACGCCACCACCCCCGGGGGACCGACCATGCCCATCCCCGCCGACTGGCCCACCACCGAGGCCGAGGCGCTCGCCGAACAGGAGCGGCTGCGCCCGCTCGTCCAGGCCCACGACGACCCGGACCGCGACCCGGCCGCCCCCGGCACCCTGATCGCCGGCGTCGACGTCGCCTACGACGACGAACACGACCTCGTCGCCGCCGCGGCCGTCCTGCTCGACCGGAGCACCCTGGACGTCGTCGAACAGGCCACCGCCGTCGGCCGGATCGCCTTCCGGTACGTTCCCGGACTCCTCGCCTTCCGCGAACTCCCCGCCGTCCTCGACGCGTTGGCCGCCCTCACGCGCACCCCCGACGCCGTCGTCTGCGACGGCTACGGCCTCGCCCACCCCCGCCGCCTCGGCCTCGCCAGCCACCTCGGCGTCCTCACCGGACTGCCCACCCTCGGCGTCGCCAAGACCCCCTTCACCTTCGACCACCGCGAACCCGACGCCCCGCGCGGCTCCTGGACGCCCCTCACCGACCCGGCCACCGGCGAGGAGGTCGGCCGGGCCGTGCGCACCAGGGCCGGGGTGAAACCCGTCTTCGTCTCTGTCGGCCACCGCACCGGCCTCGACACCGCCGTCCGCACCACCCTCGACCTCACCCGCGGCTACCGCCTCCCCGAGACCACCCGGCACGCCGACTCGCTCTGCCGGCGCGCCCTCGCCGACGCCCTGCGCGCCGGGACGAACGCGAACTGACCGTGCCCCAGGCGGGATTCGGGCCCGGTGTGTTAGACATGAGACACCGGGGCCCCGGCCCCGACCGCCAGGAACGGACGCACGGGGGAGGCGCCGAGATGGGATCGGGGACGACCGGCACCGGCTCGACCGGCGGAGCCGGACAGGGCTACCGCATCGAAGTCGAACAGCTCCGCACCTTCGCCGGCCAGGTCCGGCTGCTGCTCGCCGACTTCCAGAAGCACGCCGACGGCACCGACGCGCACGGCCGCAGCGCCATCGGCAGGAGCGCCTTCGGCACCTTCGCCGAGGCCACCGAGATCCACGGCCGCTACGGCACGATGCGGGACGCGCTGCGCGACGTCCTCAACCAGCTCCAGGAAGCCGTGGACGAAGCCCAGCGGAAGGCCGACCTCACCGCGGCCAACTACGAGGAGCAGGACCAGCACACCGCCACGAAGCTCAAGCTCGGCGAGGACGGCTGGTCCGTCGCCCACCCCTCCGCCTCCAGCCAGGCCGTCGCCCAGCGCAACCGCACCCCGTCCACCCGCGGCAACGCCACCGTGTGACCGCCGCCCGCCCGGACCGATCGGAGGCCGCCCGCCCGTGGTCTACACCGACTTCACCAAGTACAGCCACGCCCAGCTCCGCACGATGGCACAGGCCCTCGACCCCGGCGCGGTGATGGCCGCCGGCGACCCCTGGCGCAAGGCCGCCGAGACCCTCAAGCAGATCCGCCTCACCCTCACCAAGGCCAGCACCGAAGCCGCCACCTCCTGGGAGGGCACCACCAGCGACGCCTTCCACACCCGCATGCTCACCCTGGCCGCCAGCATCAACACCGCCGCCGCCTACGCCAACGACGCGGCCAACATCCTCCACAACACCTCCGAGGCCATGGCCAAGGCCAAACGCGACATGCCCGAGGAACCCGGCAACTGGGACAAGGTCAAGGACACCGTCGGTGACGCCCTCTTCGGCGACGACGACGAACACATCCCCCTCGCCGACCGCAAGAAGGCCGAAGCGGCCGCCATCATGCAAACCCTCGCCATGCACTACCGCGTCGCCACCCCGGCCCTCAAGCCGCCGCCGTCACTTCAGCGGTCGCTTGTGGACGAGAGCCGTGACGCCGGATCGCAGGTCGACCCGAGTGGTGCGGCAGCAGCGGCAGCCGCAGTGGTATCGGGCACGTCGTTCGGAGTCGGGGGAACCCCTCCGAGGCCAGCCGCCCCGGCGGCGCCGCAGCGGCCGAAGTCCATTTCGCCTCCGACGACGGCAGGGGCCGCACCCAAGAGTGCGGCCGCGCCGACGGATCCCGGGATCAAGGGCGGTGTGGCGCAGGCTCCACCGAAGGCGTCGACTCCCGGGACCAATGGCGCCGAGACCGGCGTCTCCGGCACGCCGGTGTCCCGTCCTGGCGGTAACCCCCCGGGTCCGGTTGTCTCCGGTACTCAGACGTCCGGCCTGATGGCGCCATCGCCCACGGGCTCCACCAGCGGGCCGGTAGCCGGTGGGAGCACGCAGACCGGTGTCAGTCCGGGGGCGCCAGCCGTACAGGCCACTCCTGTCGGGCCTGCTCTCGGGCAGAGCAAGGCCGGATTCAGCGGGAGGGAATTCGTCGGCGGCGCAGGACCGGTGGAGGCGCCGGGGGCGCGGGGAGGCAGGACCGTCAGTGGTGTCGGGGGAGCGGGCCATTCGGTCCCTGGAACCCGGGAAGGCCGGACGTCAGGCTTCAACCAGGTGGTCGGTGGGCCGCTCGCACGTCCTGGCGGTGCCGTCAGTGAGACCCCTCCCGGCTCCGGAGGACGTGGCAGGCAGTCGTTCACCGAAGGCGGGTCCGGGCTGGGTGCGCGGAGTCGGCTGAACGCCGACCCTGGTGCCCGTGGCCCGGTCGGTATGGCGCCTGGCATCCCGGTGAGCGACGCGCAGCGCCGTAGGAAGAACGAGAGGACGGACGGCAAACGACCGGACTACCTCGTCGAGGACGAGGAAACCTGGGCGTCGGACAAGCCCACCAATCCGAACGTGGTGGAATGAGTTCGGTCCGTAAGCGGACAGGTGATTTGATCGCATCCCGCACGTCGGTGAGCTGCGGGATGCCTCATTGAGTGGGGTGACCGGGTTGGCGATCCGCCTGTTGGCACTTGGTGCGGTGGTCCTTGCCGCTGGGGCCCTGACCGGGGCTGGCGCAGTGCCGGCGGCGTTGGCCGACCAGGTCAGGGACCAGCAGTGGGCTTTGAAGACCTTCGAGGCCGAGACGAAGGTCTGGCCGGTCAGCCAGGGGGAGGGTGTCACCGTCGCGGTGATCGATAGTGGAGTGAACTCGGACCACCAGGACCTGACCGGCCAGGTCCTTCCCGGAGCCGACTTCTCCGGCACCACATCGGACGGCCGAACCGATACTGACGGCCATGGCACTGGCATGGCGAGTCTGATCGCAGGACACGGGCACGGGACACAGGCCGGAGTGATGGGTCTGGCACCCAAAGCGAAGATCCTCCCGGTAAAGGTGAGGACCAGCGAGGGTGGTCAAGTCCCTGAACAGAACGACCTCGCGGCGGCTATCCGTTTCGCGGTGGACCACGGGGCGAAGGTCGTCAACATGTCCATCGGAGGGACGTTCCGTTTTGACTCCCAGGCCCGCAAGGCCGTTGCTTACGCAGTGTCGAAGGACGTTGTCCTGGTCGGGGGCGCGGGCAACAGCGGTGCGGACCTGAGCGTCAACTATCCGGCGGCCTTTCCGGGGGTGGTGGCCGTCGGAGCCGCGGATTCCAACGGGAAGGTATGGGACAACTCGAAGTCGGGTCCCGAACTCACCCTTCTTGCGCCAGGCGTTGAGATCTATCGCGCCTCAGCGAAGTCCCTGACGAGCTACGCGATCGGGAACGGTACCTCCGACTCCACGGCCTACGTATCCGCCACGGCCGCTCTCATTCGTTCCAAGTACCCGAACCTGTCCGCCGGGCAGGTGATCAATCGGATCATTAAGTCGGCCGCCCCGCCGTCCGGCGGGGCGGTGCCCAACAACGAGTACGGTTACGGGATCCTCTCTCCCGCGAAGGCACTGGAACCCAGTTCCGCTGTGGACGACGGGCCCCGCGAGAACCCGCTCGCCCAGCGGGCGGAATCGCTGGGCACACCACCGAATGACGACGGCAGTGCTTCCGATGAGCCCCCCGTCGTGCCCATGGTCCCCGAGGGGGACAGTGGCGCCGCCGGCGGGTCGGGTGGCGTCTGGGCGGCGGTCGGCGGCTTGGTGCTGGTGGTCAGCGCCGCCGTGGTGCTGGTGGTCCGGCGGCGGCAGGCGGGGCGGTGAGCGGCGGGCCGATCGGGGTGTGCGCCCGGGGTGGCAGCATTTCGGCGGTCGCTGGCGGCCTTGGCGCTGGTGGGGCGCCGCTGCCGAGGCGATGCTGGGCCCATGACTACTTCCGAGAGCACGCCGACCACCGTGACGGGCAGCGCCGGGGACGGGATCGTCCCTGACACCAAGGACTGGACGTGGGTGCTGGAACGCCCCTGTCCGGACTGCGGGTTGGACACCCCGCGGGTGGTGCGGGAGGACGTCGCCGGGATGGTCCGGGCCAACGCGCGGGGCTGGTCGCGGGTGCTGGCGGGGGATGTGGCGGGGCTGCGGCGGCGGCCCGAGCCGGGGGTGTGGTCGGACCTGGAGTACGCGTGCCACGTGCGGGACGTGTTCCGGCTGTTCGCCGTCCGGCTGGGGCTGATGCTGGACCAGGACGACCCCCTGTTCGCCAACTGGGACCAGGACGCGACGGCCGTGGCCGACCGCTACGCGGAGCAGGACCCGGGGGTGGTGGCCGGGGAACTGGCGGAGGCGGCGGAGGTGCTCGCCGCGGCCTTCGAGCGGGTGGCCGGCGCGCAGTGGGAGCGGACCGGGAACCGCAGTGACGGGGCGCGGTTCACGGTCGAGTCGTTCGCCCGGTACCTGATCCACGACCCGGTGCACCACCTGTTCGACGTGACGGGCGAGCGGGTCTGAGGGACGGCCGGGGGGCGGTCCGGAGGGCGGGCCGGGGGCGGCCGGGGCGCGGGGTCACCAGCCGGAGGCCTCGCGCAGCATGGTGCGGCGCAGCCGTCCGGCCACGCTGGCGGCGTCGGTGCCGATGACGTCGGCGATCTCGGGGGCGGCGAGGCCGACGACGTAGTGGAGGATCGCCAGGTCGTCGTCGGCCGGGCGGCGGTCCGGGTCGGCCGTGACCTGCTGGGTGTGGTGGGCGACGGTGCCGCGCAGGATCTCCCAGGCGTGCGCGGTCGGGTTGGAGCTGCCCATCAACTCCCGCCATCGCACCGCGATTTCCGCGAAGGCCTGTTGGACGGCGACGGCCGCGGCGCTGTGCTCGGTCAGCCACACGCGCGCGTAGCTGAGGTACCGGGGGCGGTGGAGTTCGCAGAAGGCGGTGAACTCCAGTGGTACGTCCGCCGGCTCGCCGGGCCTCGGGGGCGGCGCGGCGGAACTCTCGTGACGGTAGGTCATCTCGGCTTCTCGGAAAGGGAGATGGACTTCTGACGGTCGATCATCTGTGCTCACTCTACGGTAGGCCCTCGGTGCGCTGGGTGACCAATCCGATGGAATGCCCGGAACCTGCCGCCGCCAGGCCGGTTCCGGTGGCGACCGGGTGCGGCGCGGCGGCGGGACGGCCGGGCGGGGGGCCGGCGAGGGCCGGCGGTGCGGTACTGCGCCGTGGCGGGGGATTCGTCGCTGCGAGCGTGTCGCGGCTGGTCAGAGGGGGTGGAGCGGCGGCGGCCGCAGAGCGGTTGATGTGCCACCGTAGGGCCTGCGGCGGCTGGCGTCCACGCTCAGGGCGCGAACCCGGGCGCGCACAACCACGCGCACAACCGCGCTCACGATCGTCGGGAAGATCGCCACGGAAGAGGGCATGGTCGTCACCGTGATGACGGCCGCCCGGGCGGGGCGGCCGGCGCGCGGGGAAGGGGGCGCGCCGTGGCCGCAGCGGGTCGGTCGGTCGCCCCGGGGGCGGCGGGGGCGGGGCCCGCCCCGGAGCGGGACGGGCCGGGGGCCGGACCGGGATCGGACCGGCCCGAACGGCACCGGTCCGAACGGCACTGGCGTGGACGGCACTGGCTCGAACATGACCGGCCGGGGCGGGAGGGCGGGCTGGACGACTGCCCGTCAGGAGGTCGTCCGCGCCTCCGTGGGGGAGATCCGGTCGACGGCGACGGTCCGTTCGACCTGGGTGGGGAAGGATTCGACGGCCCGTCGCCGGGCCGCCTGCGCCGCTGCGGCAGCCGCGGCCGCAGCCGCCGCGGCTGCTCCGGCAGCGGCCTCCTCGCGCTCGCACCGGTGCGTCGCGCCCGCGGGGGCGTGCGGACCTGCGGGCGCGTGCGCACCGGCGGTGCCGTGCCCGCCCGTGGTGCCGTGCCCGCCCGCGGGGCCGTGCCCGGCCCCCGCGAGCGCTCCGGAGGCGTGCGCGGCCCGTCGCCGGCGGCCGAGCGCGGCCCGGGCGGCGTGTTCCTCGGCAGCCTGTCTGGCGGCCAGGTAGGCCTGGACGGCCGCCATCCCGTAGACGGGCTGGATCAACTGGTGGCCCTTGAAGAAGGGCCTGGCCGGGGCGAACCCGGCGGCGACCACGAGGTCGCGGATCTCTGCTATCTCGGCCTCACTGCGGGCGGTGAAGCGGACCTCCCAGCCCTTCTTGTACGTATGGCCCTTCTCGCCGCTGCGACGGGCGGGGTCCGGGCGGCGGACGTATCCGGGCAGACGGCCGAGGCGGAGCTGGGCCGCGCGGAGGCCGGCGGTCTCGTCACGTGACATGACGTAAGCCTAGGCAATCCCCGGGGCGGGATTGACGCGCCGGGGGTCCCTCGCCGTATGCCTTTGGTCACTCTGGGTCAGGCGGCCTGGTTGACGATCGTTTTCGATCACATATGACAACCTGATGAGCGTCAATTACTCCAAATGAGTGAGGGTATGAGGACTTTAGTGCGGGCTGATCCCGGTTTCGCGACGGTTGGGTAACAGTGCGTCAGGCTCCCGCTCGCCGGTCCCGGCGGTTGGGGATGGTGTCGGCATGAGCTACCGGATTCCGTCGCCGCCGCCGTCCCTGGAGGAGCTGGCGAAGCGTCAACAGAACGTCGTCACCGCGAGCCAGTTGCGCGCCCGTGGCGTGCCGGCCCGGATCATCACCGAGCACTGCCGCCGGGGCGGCCCCTGGCAGCGGCTGCTGCCCCGGGTCTACCTGCTCCAGGCCGCCGAGCCCACCCCCGAGCAGCGGATGTGGGCCGCGCTGCTGTACGCCGCGCAGAACGGCCGCGAGGAGGGCCGCCGGGAGGGGGCGGTGATCACCGGCACGGCCGCGCTGGCGCTGTACGGCTTCACCGTCGTGCCCCGGCTGCCCGCGGTGACCGGGGTGGACGTCCTGGTGCCCCGGCAGCGCCGGCTGAAGGACGTCGGAGAGGTGCGGATCCGGCGCACCGAACGGGAGTTGGTGGCCCGCTCGGTGCACGGCCTGGCCTGTGCGCCGGTGGCCCGGGCGGTCGCCGACGCGCTGGCCGAGTGGACGGCGCGGCCGGGCGGTTCCGCGCCGGTGCGCGAGGTGCTGCGGGAGGCCGCGGCCCGGACCGGGGACGGCTGCACGGTGCGGGAGCTGGTGGCCGAGCTGACCGAGTCCGGGCTGACCGGCGAGCCCCGGGTGCGCGCCGCACTGGACGAACTGCTCGCCGCCGAACGGGACTCGGTGCTGGAGCGGCTCGGCCGGCTGGTGGCCGAGCGGCTGCTGCCCGCGCCGCTGGGCGCCCCCGAGCTGCGGATGCGCGGCGGTACGTACATCGCCGTCCCGGACCTCTACTGGCCGGAGCGGGGCGTCGCGGTGGAGGTGGACTCGGAGCTGCGCAGCGTGAGCGAGGGTGAGGCCGCCTGGGTGCGCGGCGGTCAGCACCGGATGGAGTACCTGGGCATCCGGGTGGTGTACGTCTCCGGGGACCGGCTGGCCGCCCGCCCGGACCTGGTGGGCGGCGAGCTGTGCGAGGCGTACCGGGTGGGCGGGACGGACGTGGTGGAGCTGCTGGTGGTCTGAGCACGGCCCCGGCCCCCGGAGCCGCACCCGTGCTCCCCGGAGCCGCACCCGCGCTCCGGCCCCGCCACGAGCGGACCGCCGGACCCCCGACCCCGCGCCCGCCCCCTCGCAACGCCCGGACCGCCACGCCCGGACCGCTATGCCCGGACCACCGGCTCGCCCACCAGCTCGACCCCGGCCGCCCGCAGCTCCGCCAGCGCGGCGGCGGTGGTCTCCGGGGCGACCCCGGCGGTGAGGTCCAGCAGCACCCGGGTGGTGAAGCCCGCCCGGGCGGCGTCCAGCGCGGTCGCCCGGACGCAGTGGTCGGTGGCGATGCCGACCACGTCGACCTCGTCGACCTGCCGCTCGCGCAACCACTCCACCGGGCCGCGGGCGTTCTCGTCCACGCCCTCGAAGCCGCTGTACGCCGCGGAGTAGGCGCCCTTGTCGAAGACCGCCTCGACCGCGCCGGAGATGACGGCGGGCGCGAAGTTGGGGTGGAAGCCCACGCCCTCGGTGCCCGCCACGCAGTGCGGCGGCCAGCTGTCGACGTAGTCCGGCTCGGCGGAGAAGTGCTCGCCCGGGTCGATGTGGTGGTCGCGGGTGGCGAGGATGTGCTGGTAGCCGGGGGAGGCCTCGGCGATCAGGTCGGTGATGGCGGCGGCCACCTCGGCGCCGCCGGCGACGGCCAGGCTGCCGCCCTCGCAGAAGTCGTTCTGCACGTCGACGACGATCAGTGCCCGGTGCATGGCTCGCATCCTCGGATCTCGGGGGCCCGCGGGAGGCGGCGCCCCGGTGGGGGAGCCCTCGGGAGTACGCGGCCCGGCGGTGCCGGGCGCGGGGGGTACTCGGGGAGCTCCGGGGAACTCGGGGAACTCTACGGCTGACTCTAGGGAGTGCCGCGCAGGGGCGGAAGTCCCGGGGCCCGCCCGGCGGGCCGGCCCCGGGCCCCGGTCAGCGGGAGGCCCCGGCCGGCAGGACCAGTTCGGTCGGCAGCACCGGGTCGCCCTTGGACAGCTGGGTGGCCGACAGCGGCAGCGCGGCGCGGGCGCGCACGTGCCGGTCGCGGGCGGCGCTCAGCGGCTCCCGGCCGACGCTCTCGCCGCCGAGCACCAGCGGGACCTGCACCAGGTGCGCCCGCAGCTCCTCCGGCACGGGGCCGGTGCCGACCACCTCGGCCTCGGCCACACCGTCGGCGTCGGGGCGGCGGGCCGCCCACTTGCGGCCGCCGATGCTGGTCTTGCCGCCGGCCGCGCGCTTGGCGACCGGCACCATCGGCCCGCCGTCGGTCTCGGCCCGGGAGACGAGCTTGTAGACCATCGCGCAGGTCGGGTGCCCGCTGCCGGTGACGAGGCTGGTGCCGACGCCGTAGCCGTCCACCGGGGCGGCGGCCAGGGCGGCGATCGCGTACTCGTCCAGGTCCGAGGTGACGATGATCCTGGTCCGGTCGGCGCCGAGCTCGTCCAGCTGGCGGCGGACCCGGTGGGCCAGCAGGGTGAGGTCGCCGGAGTCGATCCGCACGGCGCCCAGGTCGGGGCCGGCCACCTCGACGGCGGTGCGCACGGCCTCGCGCAGGTCGTAGGTGTCGACCAGCAGCGTGGTGCCCTTGCCCATGGAGGCGATCTGCGCCTTGAAGGCATCCCGCTCGCTGTCGTGCACCAGGGTGAAGGCGTGGGCGGCGGTGCCGGTGGTGGGGATGCCGTGGGTGAAGCCGGCCTCCAGGTCCGAGGTGGCGGCGAAGCCGGCCACGTAGGCGGCCCGGGCGGCGGAGACGGCGGCCTGCTCGTGGGTGCGGCGGGCGCCCATCTCGATCACCGGCCGGCCGCCGGCGGCGGCCGTCATCCGGGAGGCGGCGGCCGCGATGGCCGAGTCGTGGTTGAGGATCGAGAGGATCACCGTCTCCAGGATCACGGCCTCGGCGAAGCTGCCCTCGACGGTGAGCAGCGGGGAGCCGGGGAAGTAGACCTCGCCCTCCGGGTAGCCGTGGATGTCGCCGCGGAAGCGGTAGTCGGCGAGGAAGCGCAGGGTGCCCTCGTCGACCACGTCCTGGTCGGCCAGCCAGTCCAGCTGGGGGGTGGTGAAGCGGAAGTTCTCGACGGCGTCCAGGACCCGGCCGGTGCCGGCCATGACGCCGTAGCGGCGGCCGCCGGGCAGGCGGCGGGTGAACACCTCGAAGACGGAGCGGCGGTGCGCGGCCCCGCTGCGCAGGGCGGCCTGCAGCATGGTGAGCTCGTAGCGGTCGGTGAGTAGCGCGGTCGAGCCGGCCGCGCGCACTGAAGTGGCGTCCATGAGGATGATGCTACTACCACTTAGCGTCAGAGTGACGATTTCTCGTGGAGCCCGCCGGGTCGGAATCGCCCGGGTGTCCCCCGGATGGCAGCATGGGGCATGAGGGGTTACGGACGACTGTGCAGCGAGGAGGACCCGGCGTGAGCGTCGCGCCCGTGGAGATCGAGCGCCCGGAGGTCGAGGGGGTGCCGGTGGCCGAGCCGGACACGCCCTGGGTGACCATCGTGCACAACGACCCGGTCAATCTGATGAGCTACGTCCAGTACGTGTTCCAGGCCTACTTCGGCTATCCGAAGGACAAGGCCAGGGAACTGATGATGGACGTTCACACGAAGGGCCGGGCGGTGGTCTCCAGCGGCTCCCGGGAGGAGATGGAGCGCGACGTCCAGGCGATGCACGGCTACGGCCTCTGGGCGACGCTGCAGCACGACTGACGCCGGGCCGACCGGAGCCGGGCCGACCGGCGCCGGTACGGCCGGTGCGGCGGCGGACGGTGCCGACCGACGGGCGCCGGACCGCCGGCCGTCCGACCGAAGACGACGAAGACGGGCTGACCGATACAGATGGCTGGGTTGTTCGAGAGCACCGGTGGTGGCGGCGCGGCGATCGCGCTGGACGAGTGGGAGGCCTCCATCCTGCGCTCGCTGGAAGTGCAGGTGCTGGAGCTGATCGGCCCCGGCCCGGGCGGCGAGGACGGGGACCCGCTGGCCGCGCTGTTCGCCGAGGGCCCGTCCGAGGCGCCCGCCGACCCGGTGCTGGCCCGGTTCTTCCCGGACGCGTACGGCGACCCGGAGAAGCCGGCGGACGAGGAGGCCAGGGCCGCGGCCGGGGAGTTCCGCCGCTTCACCGAGTTGGACCTGCGGGCCCGCAAGCGGGACGACGCGCTGTTCGTCGTCCGGTCGCTGGACGGCCTCGGCGACGGCGGCGGGGTGCTCAAGCTGGCCGCGCCCGACTGCCTGCGCTGGCTGGGTGCGCTGAACGACCTGCGGCTGGCCGTCGGCATCCGGCTGGAGGTCTCCGAGGAGGACGAGGACGGCCTCTACGAGCTGCCGGACGGCGACGAGCGCAAGCCGCTGGTGATGGCGTACCTGTGGCTGGGCGCGCTGCAGGAGTCGCTGCTGGAGGCCATGGCGGACTGACCGCCCAGATCCTGCCCGGTTCCGGGCACGCCCCGGCCGATTCGTCCAGAATGCGGACGATTGGCTGGGGCATTTCTTATGAAAATCGGGCAAAACATACCAGGTTATGCTCAAATAACGCTCAGATGGACACCGCTATCCGAACTCTGCGTGGTACGACTTCTCCACCCCCGAGACCGACCAGGACGGTGCACAGTGGCCGAGAAGTTGTACGACGAAATGGTCGACACTCCATCGGATGGAGAGGGCTACGAGCGCGGGCTCGGCAGCCGCCAGATCCAGATGATCGCGATCGGCGGTGCGATCGGCACCGGCCTGTTCCTCGGCGCGGGCACCGCCATCTCCCGCTCCGGCCCGAGCCTGATCCTCTCCTACGCCGTCGCCGGCCTGGTGATCTTCGTGATCATGCGGGCGCTCGGCGAACTGCTCACCTACCGCCCCGTCTCCGGCAGCTTCGCCGAGTACGCCCGGGAGTTCGTCGGCCCCTTCGCCGGCTACGTGACCGGCTGGACGTACTGGCTGTTCTGGGTGGTCACCGGGATGGCGGAGACCACCGCCGCCGCCGTCTACGTGCGGTTCTGGGCGCCCGGCATACCGCAGTGGGCCAGCGCGCTCACCTTCCTGGTCCTGCTCTACGCGGCCAACCTGATCTCGGTGAAGCTGTTCGGCGAGATCGAGTTCTGGTTCTCCATGGTCAAGGTCACCGCCATCATCGGCATGATCCTGATCGGCGTCGGGGTGCTGACCCTCGGCTTCAGCAAGGCCGGTGACACCGCGTCGATCGGCCACCTCTGGCAGGACGGGGGCTTCTTCCCCGAGGGCATCGGCTCCACCGTGATGACCCTCCAGATCGTCATGTTCGCCTACCTGGGCGTCGAACTCGTCGGCGTCACCGCGGGCGAGAGCGAGAACCCCGAGAAGACCCTGCCACGCGCCATCAACACCCTGCCCTGGCGGATCGCGCTGTTCTACATCGGCGCCCTGGTGGTCATCCTCTCGCTCGTCCCGTGGACCGAGTTCCAGCCCGGCGTCAGCCCGTTCGTCGCCGCCTTCGGCAAGATCGGCATCCCGGCGGCGGCCGCATCATCAACTTCGTGGTGCTCACCGCCGCGCTCTCCTCCTGCAACTCCGGGATGTACTCCACCGGCCGGATGCTGCGCGACCTCGCGCTCAGCGGCCAGGCCCCGGCGCGGCTCACCAGGCTGAACGCCCGGCGCACCCCGGCGTTCGCGATCACCGTCTCCAGCTTGCTGATGGGCGTCGGCGTGGTGCTCAACTACCTCGTCCCGGCCCGGGCGTTCGAGTACATCACCTCCGTCGCCACCGTCTGCGGCCTGTGGACCTGGGCGATGATCCTGATCTCCCAGATCCGCTACCGGCGGGCCTGGCAGGCCGGCCGGCTGCCGGCGCCCACCTTCAAGGCGCCCGGCGGCGCCTGGGTCAGCGGCGCGGCGCTCGCCTTCCTGGCCCTGGTCGTGGTGCTGATCGGCCTGGACCGGGACAACCGGATCTCGCTGTTCGTCTTCCCCGGCTGGGCCCTGCTGCTGGTGGTCGGCTACCAGGTGCTCAAGCGCCGCGACCCGCAGGCCGTCCACGCCGGCGGGCCGGAGGCGCTGCTCGCCCCCGAGGGGAACGCGGACACCCGCTGACCGCGCCTCGGACGCCCCGGCGGACGGCCGCCGGGGCGTGGCTATCCTGACCGCATGCTGACCATCACCCGAGAACTCCGCGACCGGATCGTGGCCCACGCCCGCGCCGACCACCCGGACGAGGCCTGCGGCGTGGTCGCCGGACCGGCCGGCAGCGGCCGCCCCGAGCGGTTCGTCCCGATGCTCAACGCCGCCCGCTCGCCCACCTTCTACGAGTTCGACTCGGGCGACCTGCTCAAGCTCTACCGCGAGATGGACGACCGGGACGAGGAGCCGGTGATCGTCTACCACTCGCACACCGCCACCGAGGCCTACCCCTCGCGCACCGACGTGAGCTACGCCTCCGAGCCCTTCGCCCACTACGTCCTGGTCTCCACCGCCGAGGGCAACGGCGAGGAGGACCCCTACCAGTTCCGCTCGTTCCGCATCGTGGACGGCGAGATCACGGAGGAAGACGTGCAGGTCGTCGAGGACTACCCGGCCTGACCGGCGCTCCCGCGGACCCGGCCCGCCGACCCCTCCCACGGGGTGGCGGGCCGTCGCCGTCTCAGTGCGGGGGACGGAAACATCCGGATCCCGAGACGGGCGTGTCGGAGCGGGCCCGGGAATCTATACGATGAGTCCATGCGTTCCGTCGATGTGAGCACCCAGGCCCCGGGCACCCGCCTCGTGGCGCGCCTGCACATCGACCTGTGCCGGCACGCCGGGGCGATCTGTCCCGGCACGCCCGCGCGCTCGCGCTGAGCGCCGCCTCACCACCTCAACCTCACCGGGGCCCGCGGCCCCCGGCGACGCCGGGACCGGGCGCCCGCCCGCCCCGCCGCGTCCGCTGCGGCCCCCACTCCACGACTCGCACAGGAGCGCACCCATGGCCATCGAGGTCCGCATCCCGACCATCCTCCGCACCTACACCGACGGTGCCAAGGCCGTCGAGGGCAACGGCAGCAACCTCGGGGAACTCTTCACCGACCTCGACGCCCGCCACCCGGGCATCGCCGCCCGGCTGGTCGAGGGCGGGGAGCTGCGCCGCTTCGTCAACGTCTACCTGAACGACGAGGACGTCCGCTTCCTGGAGGGCATCTCCACCGCCGTCGCCGACGGCGACAGCGTCACCATCCTGCCCGCCGTGGCCGGCGGCGCCCGCTGAGCACCCGGTTCCCCCGCCACCGCGGCGGGGGAACCGCCCCCGCCACCCCACCGCCTTGGCCGGAGGCCCCCCTTGCGTTACGACAGTCCGCTCGAAGCCGTCGGCAACACCCCGCTCGTCCGCCTGCCGCGGCTGTCCGCCGCCGTCCCCGGCAACGCCGAGGGCCTGGTGACCCTCTGGGCCAAGCTGGAGGACCGCAACCCCACCGGCTCGATCAAGGACCGCCCGGCCCTGCACATGATCGAGCGCGCCGAGGCCGACGGGCGGCTCACCCCCGGCTGCACCGTCCTGGAGCCCACCAGCGGCAACACCGGCATCTCGCTGGCCATGGCCGCCAAGCTCAAGGGCTACCGGATGGTCTGCGTGATGCCCGAGAACACCAGCGAGGAGCGGCGCGAGCTGCTCCGCATGTGGGGCGCCGAGATCATCCCGTCCCCGGCCGCCGGCGGCTCCAACACCGCCGTCCGGATCGCCAAGGAGATCGCCGCCGAGCACCCCGACTGGGTGATGCTCTACCAGTACGGCAACCCCGACAACGCCGGCGCCCACTACACCGGCACCGGCCCCGAGATCCTCGCCGACCTGCCGACCGTCACCCACTTCGTGGCCGGCCTCGGCACCACCGGCACTCTGATGGGCGTCGGCCGCTACCTGCGCGAGAAGGTCCCCGGCGTGCGGATCGTCGCCGCCGAGCCGCGCTACGACGACCTGGTGTACGGGCTGCGCAACCTGGACGAGGGCTTCGTCCCCGAGCTGTACGACGCCGAGGTGCTCACCACCCGGTTCTCGGTCGGCTCCGCCGACGCCGTCCGCCGCACCCGCGAACTCCTCCGGGAGGAGGGCATCTTCGCGGGCGTCTCGACCGGGGCCATCCTGCACGCGGCGATCGGCGTCGGCCGCAAGGCGGCCGCCGCGGGGGAGCGCGCGGACATCGTCTTCGTGGTCGCCGACGGCGGCTGGAAGTACCTGTCCACCGGCATCTACACCGCCGAGTCCACCGAGGCCGCGGTCGAGGCGCTGCACGGCCAGCTCTGGGCCTGAGGCCCGGCCCCGCCCCGCGGCCGGGGTCCGAAGCGGCGGCCTAACGGCCCTGCAGCACCCGCTGCGCCCGGGCCCAGACCCGCCCGTCCACCGTGCCGGCCCGGCGGCGGAAGTCCGACAGCGGCACCTCGCGCAGCTCGTCGGTCTCCAGCCAGCTCGTCCGGCCCTGCCGGTCGCCCACCGTGCCGGGCGGCAGCGCGAGCACGCCCGGCCGCTCGGCGTGGTGCCTGCTGGTGATCTTCGCGACGGTGGCGCTGCGGCCGCGCACCCGCAGCACCAGGCACGGGCGGTCCTTGGAACCGGGGCCGTCCTCGAACGGCACCTGCGCCCACCAGACCTCCTGCGGCCGCGGGCCGGCCCCCGTGCGCGGACGCGGCCGGGTGCCCGCCGGTCCGGACGGGCGCGCCGCCGGACGGGCGCGCCGCACCAGCGCCGCCGCAGCGGCGGCCAGCAGTGCGACGCCCAGCAGCGACAGGACGAGCCAGGCAGCGGTCATGCCGTTCATGCGGCGAACCGTACCGGGCCGGGGGCGGACGCCACCAGCGAGCGGGCCGCGAGGGGCGGGCGGACGCCGACGCATTTGTCCGCGCATTGCTCCCGGTTCGTCACGGAACTGCCACAATGCCCGTTCTGCGCCCGGAGTACCGGCCGGCCCGGCGAGGCTGCGTCACGACCGTCCGCCCCCGCCCCCCCGGAGGTGCCCCGTGGCCCGTGGCCCCGAGCTGTGGTCCTACGCCGAGATCGCCCGTCACCTCAACGTCCGGCGCGACACCGTCCGCAGCTACCGCCGGCACCGGCTGCTGCCCGATCCCGACGTGATCGACGGCAGCGGCCACCCCCGGTGGTACCCGTTCACCATCCGCACCTGGGCCCGCAACCGGCCGCGGCGCCGCTGATCCCCGCCCCCGTCAACCGCCCGCGCCCCCGCTCCGGGCGTTCTGGTGATTCCGCCCACAGCCCGGCACGGGGACGGGGGCAAAGTGCCGCTCCGCCCTTACCCTCGACACACCAACGCAGTGCTACCGGCCGGTCCACCGGGTCCGGCCTGCCGTTTTCCATGCTGTTTCCACGGTGTGCCGGTGGAGTGCCCTCCAGGCGTGCCGGTGGAGCGCAGCGATGCCGTTTTCCAGCAGCAGCCAGGATGTGTCGGGGCGGAGGGGCTCGGATGAAACTGACCGTGGTGGGGTGCTCGGGGAGCTTCCCGGCCGCCGACTCGCCCTGCTCCAGCTACCTGGTCGAGGCCGAGGGCTACCGCGTCGTCCTCGACCTCGGCAACGGAGCCCTCGGCGCCCTGCAGAAGTACACCGGCCTCTACGACGTCGACGCCGTGCTCCTCAGCCACCTGCACGCCGACCACTGCGTCGACCTGTGCGCCTACTGGGTGGCCCGCAACTACCGCGCCGAGGGCTGCCCCGAGCTGCTGCCCGTCTACGGCCCGGCCGGCACCGCCGAGCGGCTCGCCCGCGCCTACGACATGCCGGAGAACCCCGGCATGAAGGAGGTGTTCGAGTTCCGCACCCTCACGCCCGGCGGCTTCGAGCTCGGCCCGTTCCGGATCCGCGTCGCCCAGGTCAACCACCCCGTCGACGCCTTCGCCTTCCGGCTGGAGCACGGCGGCCGCTCGCTGGTCTACAGCGGGGACACCGGCGAGAGCGCCGCCCTGGTCGAACTCGCCCGCGACACCGACCTCTTCCTCTGCGAGGCCGCGTACATCGACGGCCGCGACACCTACCGGGCCGTCCACCTCAACGGGCGTGAGGCGGGCGAGCACGCCGCCGCGGCCGGTGCGCGCCGGCTCGTCCTCACCCACATCCCCCCGTGGACCGACGCCGAGCACAACCGGCGGGACGCCGCGGCCGCCTACCCGGGGCCGGTCGAGGTCGCCCGGGCCGGCGCGGTGTACGAGGTCTGAGCGGGGCGGGCCGCGTGGTGCCGCCCGGCGCCGGGGAGGGCGGCGGGGCTCCGCGCGGGCCGCGGACGGTCACCCCACCGGCGTCAGCCAGTGCCGGTAGCGCGGATCGGCGCCGGTCACGGCCGCCCGGTACGCCTCCCGCAGCCGGGCGGTGACCGGGCCCGGCGAGGCGGGCAGCGCGCGGTCGTCCAGCGCGCGGACCGGGACGACGCCGGCCGCCGTGCCGCAGACGAACACCTCGTCCGCGGCGTAGAGGTCCGAACGCAGCAGGCCCTCCACCCTGGCCTCGATGCCCAGGTCGCGGGCCAGGGTGAGCAGGGTGTCCTGGGTGATGCCCTCCAGGGCGCCCGCGCTCGACGGGGGAGTGCGCAGCACTCCGGCCCGGACGGTGAACACGTTCTCCCCGGTGCACTCGCTCACCGCGCCGTCCGGCCCCAGCAGCAGCGCCTCGTCGTAGCCCGCGTCGTTGGCCTCCCGGCGGGCGAGCACCGAGTTCAGGTACGGGCCGGTGGCCTTCGCGGCGGGCGGCACCGCGTTCGGGTCGTTCCGCCGCCAGCTGCTCGTCTTCAGGGTGATCCCGCCGTCCCCGTGCGGGAGTTGGCCGAGCCACTGCCAGCTCGCGATCGACACGTCGACCGGCGAGTGGCGCATGTCGATGCCCATCGTGCCGTAGCCGAGGAAGGCGAAGTGCCGCAGGTAGCAGTCCCGGTGGCCGTTGGCGCGCACCAGCTCCACCGTCGCCCTGGTCAAGTCGTCGATGTCGTAGGGGAGTTCCATCCGGATCATCCGGGCGCTGCGGTGCAGCCGGTGCAGGTGCTCGGGCAGCCGGAACACCGCCGGGCCGTCCGCCGTGGCGAACACCCGGGTGCCCTCCAGCACGCCCGTGCCGTAGTGCAGGCCGTGGGCGAGGACGTGCACCCGGGCCTCCTGCCAGGGCACCAGGGTGCCGTTCCACCAGATCGTCGCTGCTTCGGGGATGGTCATGCGGACATCCTGCGCGCCGCCGCCCCGCCGGTCAGCCCGCCGGAGCCGACCGGAACCGGTCATGGCCGGGAGCGGAAACCCCGTACCGGAGGGCGGACTTCACCGCCGGGAGGCCGCGGCCCGGCCCCCGCCGTCTCGCGGAGCGGAAGCCCCCGACCGGGGCCGGCCGCCCTCACTAGGCTGCGCCGATGGAGAGCCCCGCCGGCACCGACGCCACCCAGCTCTACGCCCGACTGCTCGCCGGACCCGGCCGCCCGCCCGGGGCCCTCGGCCTCGGCTGGGACGCCCCCCGGCTCGCCGCCGCCACCGCCGAACTGCGCGCCCTCGGCCTGCTCCAGCCGACCGCCGGCCACCGGGACGACGGGACCGGCACCGGCTCGGACGGGACCGCCGCCGCCGTGGACGGGACCGCCGCCGCCGTGGACGGCACCGCCGCCGACTCGACGGACACCGCCGGCTCGACGGACACCGCCGTCTCGGTGGACACCGCCGTACGCCAGCTCCTGCTCGACGCCGACGCCAGGGTCACCGCCCTGGTCGCCGCCCTGCGCCAGGCCCGCGACGCCGTCGACCGGCTGCACACCGGCTTCCTGCCCGTCCAGCAGCGGCAGCGCGCCGGCACCGGCCTCGAACTCGTCCGCGGCGCCGACCGGATCGCCGCCCTGCTGGAGGACGCCGCCCGCGGCGCCCGCGCCGAGGCCCTCTCGCTGCGCCCCGGCCAGGACCTCTCCGGCGCCGCCCTGGCCGGCAAGCTCGCCCGTGAGCGGCTCGTCCTCGCCCACGGCGCCGCCCTGCGCACCATCTACCCGGCCGCCGCGCTGCGCCGCCCCGCCGTGCTCGCGCACGTCCGGGAGCTGACCGGGGCCGGGGCCCGGATCCGGGCGGCGCACTCGCTGCCGCTCTGGCTGATCGTGGTGGACGCCCGGCTGGCGATCCTGCCCGCCCCCGGCGCCGGACCGGGCGGGGACGCCCCGGCCGCCGGGGCGGCCGTGGTGGTCCGCGAGCCCGCCCTGGTGGCGCTGGTCGGGGAACTCTTCGAGTACTTCTGGTCGGCCGCCTGGCCACCGCCGGAGCTCGGCCCGGGCGAGGCGGAGGTGACGGACCGGCAGCTGGCCGTGGTGCGCCTGCTGGCGGCCGGCCTCACGGACGCGGCGATCGCCCGCAAGCTGGAGGTCTCGGAGCGCACGGTGCGGCGGCTGGTCGCCGAGCTGACCGCCGCCCTGGGCGCGGAGAGCCGCTTCCAGGCCGGCGTGCACGCCGCGCGGCGGGGCTGGATCTGACGTCCGGCGCGCTCTCCGAGGTCCGGCGCCGTCCGGCGTTCAGCGCCGCCCCGGTACCGGCAGTCCGAGGTGGTCCCGCAGGGTGGGGCCGGTGTAGTCGGTGCGGAACACCCCGCGCTCCTGGAGCAGCGGGACGACCCGGTCGACGAACCCGTCCAGGCCGCCCGGAGTGAGGTGCGGGATGAGGATGAATCCGTCGGCCGCGTCGCTCTGCACGAAGTGGTCGATCTGCGCGGCGACGGTGGCGGGCGAGCCGATGAAGGACTGCCGGCCGGTCAGCTCGATCACCAGTTCCCGGCTGGTGAGGTTCTTCTCCGCGGCCACCGCCCGCCACCGTTCGGCGACGGCGGCCGGGTCGGCGTGCCGGACCCGCCCCTGGACCAGGCCGCTGTCCGGGACGGGGTCGACGGTGGGCAGCGGCCCGTCCGGGTCGTGGTCGGACAGGTCGACGCCCCAGACCTGTTCCAGGAAGGCGATCGCGGTCTGCGGGCTCACCTGGGCCCGGCGGACGGCACGGGCCCGTTCGGCCGCCTCGGCGTCGGTGTCGCCGAGGACGAAGGTGGCCCCGGGCATGATCTTCAGCTCGTCCGGCTTGCGGCCGTACGCGGCGAGCCGGCGCTTGACGTCGGCGTGGAAGGCCCGGCCGTCGGCGAGGGTGGAGTGCCGGGAGAAGACGACGTCGGCGGTGGCGGCGGCGAACTCGCGGCCCTCGTCGGAGTCCCCGGCCTGGATGACCACCGGGTGGCCCTGCGGGGGCCGCGGCAGCGAGAGCCGGCCCTCGACCTCGAACTGGGGGCCGGAGTGCCGGACGGGTTCCTCCCCGGCGTCCCAGAGCTCCCGTGCCAGCTGGACGAACTCGGCTGCGCGGGTGTAGCGGTCGGCGCGGTCCAGGTACCCGCCGCGGCGGAAGTTCTCCCCGGTGAAGGCGTCCGAGGAGGTGACCACGTTCCAGGCCGCGCGCCCGCCGGAGAGGTGGTCCAGGGAGGCGAGGCGGCGCGCCAGTTCGTACGGCTCGTTGAAGGTCGCGCTGACGGTGGCGGCCAGGCCGAGCCGTTCGGTGACGGCGGCCAGCGCGTTCAGCACGGTGATCGACTCGGGGCGGCCGACCACGTCGAGGTCGTGGATCAGGCCCTTGGTCTCGCGCAGCCGCAGGCCCTCGGCGAGGAAGAAGAAGTCGAACTTCCCGCGCTCGGCGGTCTGCGCGAAGTGGCGGAAGGAGGAGAACGCGATGTGGCTGCCGGCCTCCGGGTCGCTCCACACCGTGGTGTTGTTGACGCCGGGGAAGTGCGCGGCGAGGTGGATCTGCTTGAGCGGTCGGTCCGTCATCGGGTCACCTCGGCGAGGGCGGGAGCGGCGGTGGGGGAGCCGTCGGCGGGGCGGGCGGCGTAGCGGCTGGCCGGGCGGGTCAGGCCGAGGTGCTCGCGCAGGGTGCGGCCGGTGTACCCGTCGCGGAGCAGTCCGGCGGCGCGCAGGGCGGGGGCGATCCGGTCGGCGAGCGCGGCGAGGTCGCGGGAGGGGTCGGCGGGGGAGAGGTGGAAGCCGTCCACGCCGGTGCCGGTCGCGGTGAGCTCGGCGAGCAGCCGCTCGTCGGCGGCCCGGTCGGGCAGGGCGGACACGGCGCTGCCGAGGCGGGCGAGGATGCGCAGGCTCTCGCCGGCCCGCAGCCGCAGTTCGGTGGCGGCGGCCAGCCGGGTGGCGCGGTCGGGGGCGTCGAGCAGGACGACGTCGGCGTGCCGGATCGCGGCGTCGGCCCTGGCGCGACCGCCGGGGGAGGGGTCCGGCGCGAGGTCGGCGGCGGAGACGGGCACCGCGACCACCGGGCGGCCCTGCGGGGGCCGGGGGGTGATGGACGGGCCGCGGACCGAGAAGTGCGGGCCCTCGAAGTCGACGTAGTGCAGCTTGCCGCGGTCGACGAAGCGGCCGGTGGCGGTGTCCCGGATCTCGGCGTCGTCCTCCCAGCTGTCCCAGAGCCGGGCGGCCACCTCGACGGCGTCGGCGGCCTCGGCCCACAGCCCGTCCTCGGGGGCGACCGGCCGGCGGCCGAAGGCCCGCGCCTCGGCCTCGGTGGCGGAGACGCCGACCAGCCACCCGGCCCGGCCCTCGCTCGCCCAGTCCAGGGTGTTGACGGAGATCGAGGTGTGGAAGGGCTCGGTGTGGGTGGTGGTGACGGTCGGCACCAGGCCGACCCGGTCGGTCAGCGGGGCGATCCGGGCGAGGGCGGCGAGCGCGTCGGGGCGGCTCGGCGCGGCGGCGAAGGAGTCGTCCAGGGTGACGAAGTCCAGGGTGGCCCGCTCGGCGAGGCGGGCGAGGTAGGCGTAGTGCCCGGCGTCGAAGCGGCCGGGGCTGTCGAGGGCGGCGGACAGGTGCAGCTGGCGGGGCATGGTGAGCCTGACTTCCTCGTGCGGACGCGGGCGGGCCCGGGCGCGGCCGTGCGGGGCACGGGGGCGCGGAGGCACGCCGGAGCGCGGTGGCGGCCCGCGGGCGGAGCCCGTACGGGCGGGGGAGGGAGGGCCGGAGCCGGGCGGAGCGTCAGCCGGGCGGCGGCGGGGGAACGGTCAGCTCAACCGCGACACGCCGCGGACCACACGCGACCGAAGTCGATGTGGCTGCGGGTGACCAGCGGGCACGAGGCGTTCACCGCTTCAGTTGACCAGGGCGTCCGGCGGTTCGTCAACCGCCTTCCCGGCCCGTGCGCGGAGCCTGCCCCGGGTACGCCGAAGGCCCCGCCCCGCCGCTGGGGGAGCAGCGGCGGGGCGGGGCCTTCGAGGCGGGCGGTGACGCGGGCGTCAGGCCTTGGTGACGTCCTCGATCTCGTCGTCGTCCTCGCGACCGGGGGTCTTGAGGTCGAACTTGGTGATCGCGAAGCGGAAGAGGAAGTAGTAGATCGCGGCGAAGACGAGGCCGATCGGGATGATCAGGAGGGGGTTCTTCGCCAGACTGAAGTTGATGCCGTAGTCGATCAGACCGGCCGAGAAGCTGAATCCGTCGTGGACACCGAGGGCCCAGGTGATGGCCATCGAGGCCGCCGTCAGCACCGCATGGATCGCGTACAGGATCGGGGCGATGAAGAGGAAGGTGAACTCGAGCGGCTCGGTGACACCGGTGACGAGGCTGGTCAGCGCGATCGAGACCATCATGCCCATAACGGCCTTGCGGCGCTCCGGGCGGGCGCAGTGGGCGATTGCGATGGCGGCGGCCGGCAGCGCGAACATCATGATCGGGAAGAAGCCCGCCTGGAACTGGCCGGCCGTCGGGTCGCCCGCCAGGAACCGGTTGATGTCACCGTGCACGACGGTGCCGTCGGCTGCGGTGTAGTCGCCGGTCTGGAACCACGCGTAGGTGTTGACGAACTGGTGCATGCCGACCGGGATCAGCGCGCGGTTGATCAGGCCGAACGCGCCCGCGCCGAGCGCGCCCGCGCCCACGAGGCTGTTGTTGACGTGCGAGATCGCGTCGCCGATGGGCTGCCAGCCGAGGCCGAACAGGACGCCCAGGCCGGTGCCGACGAAGGCCATGATGATCGGGACAAGTCGGCGGCCGTTGAAGAAGCCCAGCCAGTCGACCAGCTTGGTGCGGTGGAATCGCTGCCACAGGACTGCGGCCAGGAGACCGACCACGATGCCGCCCAGGACACCGGGGTCCTGCGGCTTGCCCTTCGGCAGCGCCTCGGTGATGGTGCCGTCCGCCGGGAAGGCGGTCAGTACGTTCTTGAACACCAGGTAGCCGACCAGGGCGGCCAGCGCGGTGGAACCGTCTGCCTTCTTGGCGTAGCCGATCGCGATGCCGACGCAGAACAGCAGGGGCAGCGCGGTGGTGATGGCCCCGCCCGCGGCGCCGAAGACCTCGACGAGCTTCGCGGGGAAGTGCCACTTCTCATGGACGTCGTTCTGGCCGAGGCGGGCCAGCAGACCGGCCGCCGGAAGCACAGCGATCGGAAGCTGGAGGCTGCGGCCGACCTTCTGAAGGCCGGGGAGGACGCTGGTTCCGAACTTCTTGATCGGCGTCGGAGCCTTGGCGGGCGCCGGTGCCTGCGCAGACTGACTCATGGGGGTGGGTTCCTAACGGCATGGCGGTCGGTCGGGGGGAAGGCACAGGGGCCGAACCGCGAACTGGTCTACACCACACGGTGGTGTAGACCAGTTTTGTAGCACGGGTGGAGAAGTCGAGGAACCCCGGAAAGCGGCGCGGCCGGGAAGCGCTATGAAATCGAAACCTACTTACCGAATGGCGATCATGGTATCCGCCGCGTTCGGGACTTTGGCCGACCGCGCAACAAAATCCATTTTGGATAATCGCGCAACAAAAGCACAGGGTGTCCCGACGGTCACTGCCTGGGCAGTTGGGGACGGGCGGCGGGACTTTCGGAAATGCCGAAGGCCCCCGGACCATCGGGTCCGGAGGCCATTGCGGGGATAACCCGGGCGGTGCCCGGTCAGGCCTTGGTGACGTCCTCGACCTCGGACTCGTCCTCCCGTCCGGGTGTTTTCAGGTTGAATTTGACGATGACGAACCGGAAGACCGCGTAGTACACGACGGCGAAGCCGAGCCCGATCGGGATGATCAGCCACGGCTTGGTGGCCAGCCCCCAGTTGATGACGTAGTCGATGAGGCCGGCCGAGAAGCTGAACCCGTCGTGCACCCCGAGCCCCCAGGTCACCGCCATCGACGCGCCGGTCAGCAGGGCGTGCAGGGCGTACAGGGCCGGGGCGATGTAGGCGAAGGAGTACTCCAGCGGCTCCGTGACGCCCGTCACGAAGGAGGTCAGGCCGACCGAGAGCATCAGGCCGTAGATCTCCTTGCGCCGGTGCGGCTTGGCGGAGTGGGCGATCGCCAGCGCGGCGGCCGGCAGCGCGAACATCATGATCGGGAAGAAGCCGGTCTGGAACTGGCCGGCCGTCGGGTCGCCGGCCAGGAAGCGCGGGATGTCGCCGTGCACGATCGTGCCGTCCGGCTTGACGAACTCCCCGAACTGGAACCAGACGAAGGTGTTCAGCAGCTGGTGCATGCCGATCAGCAGCAGCGCGCGGTTGAAGACGCCGAAGATGCCGGCGCCGCCCGCGCCCAGGTCGGAGAGGTTCTGCGAGAAGTCGTTCAGGCCGCGGCCGATCGGCGGCCACACCCACAGCGCCACCACGGCGGTGAGCAGGCCCACCACGGCGGTGACCATCGGCACCAGGCGGCGGCCGTTGAAGAAGCCGAGCCAGTCGACCAGCTTGGTGCGGTGCAGCCGGACCCACAGCCAGGCCGACATCAGGCCGATCAGGATGCCGCCCAGCACGCCCGGGTTCTGGTACGTCGCGGTCGCGGCCTTCGCCGACGCGTAGCTGACGCACTGGCCGGTCCAGGCGTCCGGGACGAGGGTGGTGCCGGCCGGGCACTTCTCCGGGAAGGCGTGCAGGACCTTGTAGTAGACGAGGAAGCCGACCACGGCGGCCAGCGCCGTCGAGCCGTCGGCCTTCTTCGCCATGCCGATCGCCACGCCGATGCAGAACAGCAGCGGCAGGCCGAAGGAGGAGTCGAGCAGCGCGCCGCCCGCGGAGGCGAAGACCTTCGCGACGTTGTCCCAGCCGAGGCCGTCCTTGCCGAAGACGTCCGGCTGGCCGAGCCGGTTGAGGATGCCCGCGGCCGGCAGCACCGCCACCGGCAGCTGCAGGGAGCGGCCCATCTTCTGGAGTCCGCCGTAGAAGGTGTGCCACCACGCGGTCCGCGGGGCCGTGGCGCCTGCCGAACTCATCCTTCGCCCTCCGGGAGCAGTTGCCGACCGGAGGCCCCCTGCGGGACCCTCGGGCGGGCTCGGGAACACCCGGGGCCGTTCCTGCGTTCCTCGGAGTACACATATATTGGTGTAGACCACTTGGAAGCAGGCTGCACTCCGGAGGCGCGAGCCCCGCTGATCGTCATCCTCGGGCGGCGATCGGGAGCCTGCCCGCCGGAATGGGCCAAAAGTGGACTAACGTGGCGGACCGGACCGACACGGGTCATGCTGGTCGCGCCGCTCGTCGGCGTGACGGCAGCCGAACCCGCGTCAGCCACCGGCACGGACCTCGCCGCCCGACGGTCGAGGGAACACCCCCAGCACCAGCGCAGGACGGCACCCGGCAGAGCCGCCGAAGGGCCGAGACAGAGGGAGAAACCAGATGGCCAGCAAGGCTGAGAAGATCGTCGCCGGTCTGGGCGGCATCGACAACATCGAAGAGGTCGAGGGCTGCATCACCCGCCTGCGCACCGAGGTCAAGGACGCCTCCCTCGTCGACGAGGCCGCCCTCAAGGCCGCCGGCGCCCACGGCGTCGTGAAGATGGGCACCGCGATCCAGGTCGTCATCGGCACCGACGCCGACCCGATCGCCGCCGACATCGAGGACATGATGTGAGCTGAACCACCCGGTTCGGCCCGCCCGGCCCGCCGCCCCGCGCAGGGGACGGCGGGCCGCGGCGCATCCTGCCCCGCGCCCCCGCCGCTTCCGGAGGCGGCCCCCCGGACCGACTACGCTCGGTGCCTATGTCACGCATCGACGGCCGCACCCCCGAACAGCTCCGCCCGATCACCATCGAACGGGGCTGGAGCAAGCACGCCGAAGGCTCCGTCCTCATCTCCTACGGCGACACCAAGGTGCTGTGCACCGCCAGCGTCACCGAGGGCGTGCCCCGCTGGCGCAAGGGCACCGGCGAGGGCTGGGTCACCGCCGAGTACTCCATGCTCCCGCGCGCCACCAACACCCGCGGCGACCGCGAGGCCGTCAAGGGCCGCATCGGCGGCCGCACCCACGAGATCAGCCGGCTCATCGGCCGCTCGCTGCGCGCCGTGGTCGACCACCGCGCCCTCGCCGAGAACACCATCGTCCTCGACTGCGACGTCCTCCAGGCCGACGGCGGCACCCGCACCGCCGCCATCACCGGCGCCTACGTCGCCCTGGTCGACGCCGTCGCCTGGGCCCGCGAGAAGAAGCTGCTGCGCGCCAAGGGCCAGCCGATCACCGGCGGTGTCAGCGCCGTCAGCGTCGGCATCATCGACGGCGTCCCGATGCTCGACCTCCGGTACGAGGAGGACGTGCGCGCCGAGACCGACATGAACATCGTCTGCACCTCCGACGGCCGCTTCGTCGAGGTCCAGGGCACCGCCGAGGGCGCGCCCTTCGACCGTGACCTGCTCGACCGGCTGCTCGACCTCGGCAGCCTCGGCTGCGCCGAGCTGGACGGGATCCAGCGCAAGGCCCTGGAGGGCTGAACCGGCGCGGGCCCCACAGCCGTGGACCGGAGCGGACGCACGGTCAGTCCGCGCGTGCGGGCGGCCGTTCGGGCCCGTCCGGACACGCGTGCGGACCGCCGGGGCGAACGGCTCGCAGACGGTCCGCCCGCTGTACAGGCCGGGCCCGGAGACCGTACGGTTCCCGCAGCACCCCGCTGCGGGAACCGCGCACCCCCCGGCGCGCGTCCCACCCACGGAACCCGCGCCCCCCAGGAGGACCGGATGCCGTCGAGCATCGCCCGCCCCGCCGCCCTCGCCGTGGCCGGACTCATCGCGATCCTCCCGCTCAGCATGGTGAGCTGCTCCGCCGCCCAGAAGGCGCTCGACTGCGGCAACACCGCCGTGCGGATCACCGGCGACATCGCCGACGTCGCCCAGGCCTACGACAACGCGAGCAACGACTCGGCAGCCGCCGGGAAGGCCCTGCAGAAGCTGAGGAACGACCTCGACCAGGTCGGGAAGAACTCCAAGAACACCGACGTCGCCAAGGCCGTGACCGATCTGCAGAAGCAGGTCGAGAACGTGCAGCGGGCGGCCGACCGGAACCAGGTCCCGGACCTCAAGCCGCTCGGCGACGCGGCGGGCAACCTGACCTCGATCTGCACCGGCTGACGGCTCCGGCGACTCGGTAGGGTGGGCGATATGTCCACCCGCCTGATCCTCGCCACCCGCAACCAGCACAAGGTCACCGAGCTCCGCGCCATCCTGGCGGACGCCGGCCTGGACGTCGAACTCATCGGCGCCGACGCCTACCCCGAGATCCCGGACGTCCCCGAGACCGGCGTCACCTTCGCCGAGAACGCCCTGCTCAAGGCGCACGCCCTGGCCCGCGCCACCGGTCTGCCCGCCGTCGCCGACGACTCCGGCCTCTGCGTGGACGTGCTCAACGGCGCGCCCGGCATCTTCTCCGCCCGCTGGTCCGGCCGGCACGGCGACGACCGCGCCAACCTCGACCTGCTGCTCGCCCAGCTCTCCGACATCGCCGAACCGCACCGCGGCGCCCACTTCTTCTGCGCCGCCGCCCTCGCCCTGCCCGACGGCACCGAGCGGGTCGTCGAGGGCCGCCTCCTCGGCACCCTGCGCACCGCCCCGGCCGGCGACGGCGGCTTCGGCTACGACCCGGTCCTCCAGCCCCTCGGCGAGACCCGCACCTGCGCGGAGCTCACGGCCGAGGAGAAGAACGCCATCAGCCACCGCGGCAAGGCCTTCCGCGCCCTCGCCCCGGTGGTGAAGGACCTGCTGGCCTGACCGGCCGTCCGGCCCGCACGTCGAAGGCCCGCCCGGGATCACCCCGGGCGGGCCTTCGAATCTCCAAGCACGTGCGGCCTGAGGGACTCGAACCCTCACGGGATTTCTCCCATGGGCACCTAAAGCCCAGGCGTCTGCCAATTCCGCCAAGGCCGCATGGCGACCAGTCTAGAGCTTCGCCCGGGGTGGGGACAGCGAGTTCGCCGCGGCCCCGCCGGCGCCGCCGCCGGGGCCCGCGCCGCTGCCGCGGCCGGGCCCGTGGCGGGGCGGCGAGCCGGGGGCGCTTTCCGGCCGCCGGACTGACTGATCGTCGGGCGCTTCCGACCTGTGATGTTTGGCCGCCGATGACCAATTGGTACAGACCTATTGACCTCTGTGGTTCAGACCACATAGCTTCTGCGCCAATCGCAACCCCCACGTGCGTGCTCCCCCACAGGCACGCGCCGACACTCTCTCCCGGAGGACCGAGTGTTGATCCGAAACACGGCGGAGCGGCGTCCCACCGCCGCCCCCCGCCAAAAGAGCCCGGCGGCCCGCGCCGGCCTGGCCTCGCTCGCGGCCGCCTCCCTGGCCGGACTGCTGATGGCGACGCTGGGCGCGGCGCCCTCGCAGGCCTCGGCGGCCGTCGACAACGCCGCCTGTCGGCCGGACGGCCTCTACCAGACCCCCGGGGTGGACGTCCCGTACTGCTCCGTCTACGACACCGCCGGGCGCGAGAAGATGGGCGCGGACCACCAGCGCCGCATCATCGGCTACTTCACCGGCTGGCGCACCGGCAAGAACGGCGACGCCCCGTACCTGGTGAGCGACGTCCCCTGGGACAAGGTCACCCACCTCAACTACGCCTTCGGCCACGTCGGCGGCGACAACAAGCTCTCGGTCGGCACCGACGGCCCGACCAACGAGGCCACCGGGATCTCCTTCCCCGGCGTCCCCGGTGCCGAGCTGGACCCGAGCCTGCCGTACAAGGGCCACTTCAACCTGCTGACGAAGTACAAGAAGCAGTACCCGAACGTCAAGACCCTGATCTCGGTGGGCGGTTGGACCGAGACCGGCGGCTACTTCGGGGACGACGGCAAGCGCGTCGGCTCCGGCGGGTTCTACTCGATGACCGTCAACGCGGACGGCAGCGTCAACCAGGCGGGCATCGACACCTTCGCCGCCTCCTCGGTCGACTTCATCCGCAAGTACGGCTTCAACGGCGTCGACATCGACTACGAGTACCCGACCTCGATGAAGGACGCCGGCAACCCGCTGGACTGGCAGCTCGCCAACGGCAAGCGCGGCTCGCTGGCCAAGGGCTACGCGGCGCTGATGAAGACCCTGCGCGAGAGCCTGGACAAGGCCGGCGCCGCCGACGGCAAGCACTACCTGCTGTCGGTCGCCGCCCCGTCCTCCGGCTACCTGCTGCGCGGCATGGAGACCTTCCAGGTGGCCAAGTACCTGGACTACGTCAACATCATGTCGTATGACCTGCACGGCGCCTGGAACAAGTACGTCGGCCCGAACGCCTCGCTGTTCGACGACGGCAAGGACGGCGAGCTGGCCGCCGCCAACGTCTACGGCACCGCGCAGTACGGCGGCATCGGCTACCTGAACGCCGACTGGTCGTACCACTACTTCCGCGGCTCGATGCCCGGCGGCCGGATCAACGTCGGCCTGCCGTACTACACCCGCGGCTTCAAGAACGTGCAGGGCGGCACCAACGGCCTCTGGGGCACCGCCGCGGCGACCAGCTGCCCGGCCGGCTCCGGCCTGACGTCCTGCGGTGACGGCGCGGTCGGCATCGACAACATCTGGAACGACAAGGACGACGCGGGCAAGGAGTCCCCGGCCGGGTCGAACCCGATGTGGCACGCCAAGAACCTGGAGAAGGGCATCCTGCCCGACTACCTGGCCAGGTACGGGGTCACCGACACCGCGCTGCAGGGCACCTACACCCGCAACTACAGCTCCACCCTGGTGGCGCCGTGGCTGTGGAACGACACCAAGAAGGTGTTCCTCTCCACCGAGGACGAGCAGTCGGTGGGCGCCAAGGCGGACTACATCGTCAACCAGGGCGCCGGCGGCGCGATGGTCTGGGAGCTCGCGGGCGACTACCGGTGGGACGCCACCGCGAACGGCGGCAAGGGCCAGTACGTGCCCGGCAACACGCTGACCTCGCTGATGTACGACAAGTTCAAGGCGGCTGCCCCGTACGGCGCCGTCCGCGCGACGACCGCGCTGCCGCAGCAGACCCTGCCGATCGACGTGTCGTTCACCAACTTCGCGCTGGGCGACTCGAACTACCCGATCAACCCGAAGCTGCACATCGTCAACAACTCGACGCTGACCCTGCCGGGCGGCACCGAGTTCCAGTTCGACTACGCCAACTCGGCCCCGGGCAACGCCAAGGACCAGTCCGGCTTCGGCCTCCAGGTCATCCGGCAGGACAACCCCGGCCCGGGCAACGTGGGCGGCCTGAAGGGCACCTACAACCGGGTGTCGGTCAAGCTGCCGGGCTGGCAGTCGCTGGCACCGGGCGCCTCGGTCGACATGGACTTCGTCTACTACCTGCCGGTGTCCACCCCGTCGAACTGGACGGTCAACGTGGGCGGCACGCTGTACGGGATCAAGGGCGACCTGACCCGCGGCACGACGGACGGCGGCACGCCGACCCCGACCCCGACGGCGTCCCAGACGGCCACCCCGACGCCGACCCCGACGGGCACGGCGACGCCGACCCCGACCGGCACGGCGACGCCGACCCCGACGTCGACCCCGACCTCGGGCACCTGCTCGGCCGCCCCGAGCTGGGACGCCGGCACCACCTACGCGACCCCCACCAAGGTCTCGTGGAAGGGCCACTACTACCAGAACAAGTGGTGGACCAAGGGCGACGACCCCGCGGCCAGCGGTGCGTGGGGCGTCTGGAGCGACCTCGGCGCCTGCTGACCGGGCAGGTCCGCCGAGGTGACGGACGGCGGTGGCGGTGCACCCGGTCGGGGGGTGCGCCGCCACCGCTTCGTCGTCGTCGGCGGGAGCCCGGGCCGGGGCTAGGGCGTGTCTGACAATTCTCGCCGGGTGCGCGGCCAATTGTCAGACACGCCCTAGGGATCGTCTTCAAAGATCAGGTCCAGAGCAGGATTGAGGCGATGGTGACGGCGGCCTGGTAGGACTCGCGGGTCT